>JACZKR010000063.1 GCA_014859945.1 Paracoccaceae bacterium
CCCCTGTTCCGAGGCGCTGATCGCCGCCGGCGTCGCCCGCGTCGTCACCGCCCTGACCGACCCCGACCCCCGGGTCGCCGGCCGCGGCCATGCAATGCTGCGCGCCGCCGGCATTTCCGTGACCGAGGGTGTGTTGGCGGCCGAAGCCGCGCGGCTGAACGCGGGCTTCCTGCGGCGGATCACCCGGGGCCTGCCCTTCGTGACCCTGAAGCTCGCGACCACGCTCGACGGCCGCATCGCCACCGCCACCGGCGACAGCCGCTGGATCACCGGGGCCGAGGCGCGGCGCCATGTCCACCTTCTGCGCCTGACCCATGACGCGGTGATGGTCGGCTCGGGCACCGCGCTGGCCGATGATCCCGACCTGACGGTGCGTGACCTCGGCGGAAGGCATCAGCCGGTCCGCGTGGTGCTGGACAGCGCGCTCCGCCACAGCCCCGACAGCCGCCTTGGCCGCAGCGCCCGCGTGGCGCCGGTCTGGATGGTCCACGGCCCCGATGCCCCCGCCGCTGCCCGTGCGGCATGGGTGGCCGCCGGGGCGGAACTGATCGAAACCGATGTGGCCGATGGCCACCTTTCCCCCCGCGCCGCGCTGCAGGCGCTGGCCGCCCGCGGCCTGACCCGCATCCTGTGCGAAGGCGGCGGACAACTGGCGGCCGCCCTGGTGGCCGAGGGGCTGGCCGGCGATCTGGCGCTCTACAGCGCCGGGGCGCTGATCGGTGCCGAGGGCCGCGCAGCGCTTGGCCCCCTCGGGCTGCACAAACTGGCCGAAGCCCCGCGCCTGACCCTGCGCGAAACCCGCCTTCTGGGGCAGGACGTCCTGACCCTGTGGTCTTTTCAGGACTGACCGTTGCGCCTTTGGCCGGCGGCCGGGGGTTTCCCACCCCCGGACCCCTGGGGAGTATTTTGAAAGGTGCAAATGCGCAGTTGCACCTTTTGAAATACTCCCGCCGGAGGCAGCGCCCGAGCCGGTTGGCGCGCATCTTGCGCGCCAGAGGCGAGAGGAAAGGCTTGCGCCGCGCGTCCGCGCGGCGCGCGACTTACCAGTGGCCGGTGTTGCCCATGCTCAGCCAGGGTTCGGCCGGCGCCAGCGCGGCACCCTTCTGCAGCAGTTCGACTGAAACGTTGTCGGGGCTGCGGACGAAGGCCATCCGGCCGTCGCGCGGCGGGCGGTTGATCGTCACGCGATTGGCCTGCAGGTGGGCGCAGGTGGCGTAGATGTCATCGACCTCATAGGCCAGATGCCCGAAATGCCGGCTGTCCGAGGGCAGGCCGTTGTCGCCGTCCCAGTTGAAGGTCAGTTCCACCGGGCAGTCGGGCTGGCCGGGCGGCGCCATGAAGACCAGCGTGAAGCGGCCGCCTTCGTTGTCGTAGCGGCGGGTCTCTTCCAGCCCCAGAAGCCGGTAGAAGGCCATGGATTTTTCAAGGTCCAGCACGCGGACCATGGTGTGCAGGTAACGGATCGTCATGTTCGCCTCTTCGCGGTTTGCCGGGGCAGGCTAGACGCGCCGGCGGCGGATGGCGAGGGGGTCAGAACACCGACCGGATGCCGAAGCGCAGTTCCGCCTTCTCGGTGGTCATGGCGGGGATGTTGGAATCGGTCTTGGTCAGGGTCAGGCCGATTTCGGGCGCAAAGCCCATGTAGTCCAGTTCACTCAGCACCGCCGTCACACCGAGTGTCGCCGTCAGGTCGCGGCGCGGCTCTGCGATGTAGAGCGGCTGGTCATAAAGCTTCAGCCCCAGGCTTGCCTCGGCCGAAAGGCTAAGCTTCCACAGGGGTTTGGCCTTTTGCCAGTCCACTGTCAGGCCAGCCCGGCGATGGGCGACCGAGGCCGCATCCGACCAGACCCTGCCGAATTCCAGCGTGGCGCCGATCCGGTCGCCGCCGGTCAGCCCCCAGCTGTGGCCGACCTCGGCCAGAGCCATCTGCGAAGACCGCACCGCCGCATCCCGCCGCGTGGTGTCCTGCAGCGTCAGCCCCAGCACCAGCCGGCGGTCTTCACCCAGCGCGCGGCCGTGGCGGAAGCCCAGTTGGTTCCAGTCGGCAATCGCCGCGCCGCCTTCCCAGTCGCGGCCATGGGCCAGGCTGACCTCATAACTGCGCGTCTCATCCGTCCAGGACCAGCCGGCCGACCCGGAAAGGCTTTCGCTGGCGAAGTCGCTGCCTTGCGCCGTCGGCACCGCGGCGCGGGCGGCATCGGACAGGACGTAATGGGTGGCCGCCCCGTTCAGCCCGAAGGTCAGCGCGCTGCGCTCACCCGTGGCCAGCCGCCAGGACAGATCGGCGGCGGCGGAAAACCCAAGGCCCGACAGCGGCACCGCATCGGGGTTCACGAACTCGAACCCGCCGATCAGGATGGTGTTGGTCGTCGGCCCGTCATTGACGTTGGACGAAGGCCGGGCGCCAAAGCTGATGCGGGCGCGGAACGGATTGCGGCTGCGGACATAGGCGAAGTCGCGCACGGCGATGGCGCGGGTCCGGGCGTCCGGCGCATCCTCGGCCGCGCGGCGCAGCCACAGTTGGGCGGCGGTGCGGCGGCCTTCTGATGCCAGCGCCTGCGCCATGGCCAGCGCAGCGCCGAAC
>JACZKR010000064.1 GCA_014859945.1 Paracoccaceae bacterium
GGCCAGCGCCCGCCCGCCCCAAGGCGGGCGCTTCTCGCCCGCCCGGGCAGGCGCCGGCCTCTGGCATGGCTTCTGGCTTCGGGTCCCGTGGCAACCCGGTCGCGACGGGCGGGGAAACGCAATGCGTTTCCTTCTCCGCCCTCCGCGGATGCATGCAGGCACCCGACACCCCGGTGACAGGGCAGCGGGCGGTCAGTAATCTGCCGCCCGGTTCCCATTGAAAGGTTCTGCCCATGGTCGGCTGGCCCGCCGTTACCGCCTTTGCGGCCGTTGTCCTTGCCGTGCTGTCGGTGGTGGGCAAGCCGCGGCTTCGCATCCCTATGCGCGCCGGCGCGGCGGGCAGCGCCCTTCTGTGCGCCGGTTTCCTGGCCGGCCCGCCTTTTGAGGTGATTGCCGGCGGCTGCGTGATGGCGCTTCTGGCCGGGCTGGTGCTGCTGATGATCCGCGACGGCCTCTGACCCGGCCCTCAGCCCGGCGGATTGTCGCGCCACAGCCGCCAGTTCAGCGCCGCTGCCACGCTCAGCCAGCCCAGATATGGCAGCAACAGAAGCCCCGCCACCCAGTCCAGCCCGAAGGCCTGCCAGATCAGCGCCGCGACCACCAGCCACAGCGCCGCCAGAACCGCCATCCCGGCGCCCTTCCGGTGCGCGCCGAAGAACACCGGCGTCCACAGCGTGTTCAGCGCGATCTGCGCCGCCCACAGCGCCAGCGCCAGCCCCGCCCCCGGCACGACGGCCAGCCGCGCGCCCGCCCAGGCGATCAGCACATAAAGCGTGGTCCAGACCACCGGAAAGGCCCAGTCGGGCGGGGTGAAGGAGGGCCGTTTCAGCCCGCGATACCAGTCGCCCGGCTGAAAGAAGACGCCCGACAGCGCAGCGGCCGCACAGGCCAGAAGGAAGGTCAGAAAGATCATCTCGCACGCCTCCGGGCAGAACCCCCGCCTGCAGAGTTAGTCCGAAACCCGCCCGCCGCAAGCCCGGCTCAGCGTTCGTTCCAGCCCTTGCCGGCGCGGATCGATGCCGCCGCCTTGTCGATCCGCGCGATGCGGGTGGCGGCCTGCTTGGGCCCGGTGACATGCAGCACCCAGGACCGCTGCCGCCCCGGTGTCAGAGCCGCGAAGGCCGCCGCAAGATCGGGGTCGCCGTCCAGCCGGTCCAGCAACTCGGCCGGCAGTTCAAGGTTTTCCTTGGCGGGCATCGGCACCCTTTGCCCCGCATCCTCGGCCGCCATCGCCGCCAGGAACAGCGCGCGCAGCGCCGGCGCCAGCCGCGCCACATCCGCCGGCCCCTTCACGCGGACCACCCGTGCCGCCTGCGTGTTCGCCCCCTGCAGGCCCAGAATACCTTCAGGATCGGGCAGAAGCGCGCCCTTGAAGAACATCAGCCGGCATTCGTCGCGGAAGGGCTGAAGGATTGCCACATTCGCCCCGCCATGCGTGAAACAGGGCTTGCCCCATTTCAGCGCCTCGCCCAGCCCGCATTCCAGCGCCAGCCCGCGCAGGGCCGCCATCTCGGCCCCCCAGCGGCCGGCGGCTGCGATATATCCTGCGACATCGGTCATGGTCACCTCCCCGGCCGACCACATTCCGCGCGACCGGCCTCTCCGTCAATCGGAACCCTTCCCAACTGTCCCGTTTTCCTGTATGCGCCCGCAATCTGCGACGTGAGGCCATGCCCCCGGCCACATGCAAAGGATAGGGGGCGGCGGCAATGGGGCCGCCATGCAAACGGAGGACCGGCAGGGGCCGGGATGCCTCCCTGAGGAACCGATATATGTTCAACGTTACCAAGAAATCCATCCAGTGGGGCAACGAAACGCTCACTCTGGAAACCGGGAAGGTTGCCCGTCAGGCCGACGGCTCGGTCATTGCCACGCTGGGGGAAACCTCGGTCATGGCGAACGTGACCTTCGCCAAGGCGCCGAAGCCGGGGCAGGACTTTTTCCCGCTGACCGTGCATTACCAGGAAAAATACTATGCCGCGGGCAAGATCCCCGGCGGCTTCTTCAAGCGTGAAGCCCGTCCGTCCGAGAAAGAGACGCTGACCTCGCGCCTGATCGACCGTCCCTGCCGTCCGCTGTTCGTCGAAGGCTTCAAGAACGAAGTCCTCGTGATGGCGACCGTTCTCAGCCACGATCTGGTCAACGATCCCGACATCGTCGCGATGATCGCCTCGTCGGCCGCGCTGACCATCTCGGGCGTGCCCTTCATGGGCCCGATCGGCGCCGCGCGCGTCGGCTTCTCGGCCGGCCAGTATGTGCTGAACCCCTCGGTCGATGACATGCAGGGCCTGCGCAACAACCCCGACCAGCGCCTTGATCTGGTCATCGCCGGCACCAAAGACGCCGTGATGATGGTGGAATCCGAAGCCTATGAGCTGACCGAAGAGGAAATGCTGGGCGCGGTGAAGTTCGGCCATGCCGCGATGCAGCCGGTGATCGACCTGATCATCGACTTCGCCGAAGAAGCCGCCAAGGAACCCTTCGACTTCCAGGCGCCCGACTACAGCGCGCTTTATGCCAAGGTCAAAGCGGCCGGCGAAGCGCAGATGCGCGCCGCCTTCGCCATCCGCGACAAGCAGGACCGCACCAACGCCATCTCGGCCGCCGTTTCGGCGATCAAGGGCGCGCTGTCGGAAGAGGATCTGGCCGACATCAACCTCGGCTCGGCGATCAAGAAGCTGGAATCGTCAATCCTGCGCGGCGACGTGGTGTCGAACGGCACCCGGATTGACGGCCGTGATACCAAAACCGTCCGCCCGATCGTCTGCGAAACCGGCATCCTGCCGCGCACCCATGGCTCGGCGCTGTTCACCCGCGGCGAAACGCAAGGCCTGGTCGTGACCACCCTTGGCACCGGCGAGGATGAGCAGATCATCGACGCCCTGCACGGCAACTCGCGCTCGAACTTCCTGCTGCATTACAACTTCCCGCCCTATTCGGTCGGCGAAGTGGGCCGCGTGGGTTCGCCCGGCCGCCGTGAAATCGGCCATGGCAAGCTGGCTTGGCGCGCGCTGCAGGCGGTTCTGCCGGCCGCGACCGACTTCCCCTACACCATCCGCGTGGTGTCCGAGATCACCGAATCGAACGGCTCGTCCTCGATGGCGTCGGTCTGCGGCGGCTCGCTGTCGATGATGGATGCGGGCGTGCCGCTGAAGGCGCCGGTCGCCGGCGTGGCCATGGGCCTGATTCTGGAAGATGATGGCCGCTGGGCCGTGCTGACCGACATCCTTGGCGACGAGGATCACCTCGGCGACATGGACTTCAAGGTTGCCGGCACCGCTGCCGGCATCACCTCGCTGCAGATGGACATCAAGGTTGCGGGCATCACGCCCGAGATCATGGAGCAGGCACTGGCGCAGGCCAAGGACGGCCGCCTGCACATCCTCGGCGAGATGGGCAAGGCGCTGTCGGCCCCGCAGGGCTTCAGCGAATACGCCCCCAAGATCGAGACCATGCAGATCCCCACCGACAAGATCCGCGAAGTGATCGGCTCGGGCGGCAAGGTCATCCGCGAAATCGTCGAAGTGTCGGGCGCCAAGGTCGATATCAACGACGACGGCGTGATCAAGATCGCCTCGAACGACCAGAAGGCCATCAAGAAGGCCTATGACATGATCTGGTCGATCGTCGCCGAACCCGAGGAAGGCCAGATCTACACCGGCAAGGTGGTGAAACTGGTCGATTTCGGCGCCTTCGTGAACTTCTTCGGCAAGCGCGACGGTCTGGTGCACGTCTCCCAGATCGCCAACAAGCGCCTGAACCACCCGAATGAGCTTCTGAAGGAAGGTCAGGAAGTGAAGGTCAAGCTTCTGGGCTTCGACGACCGCGGCAAGGTGCGCCTTGGCATGAAGATGGTCGATCAGGAGACCGGTGAGGAAATCACCGAGAAGAAGGAAAAGGAAGAGGCCGCAGAAGGCTAAGCCCTTCCGCCCGATCCATGCTACAACAAGGCCCCGGAGCGATCCGGGGCCTTTTTCGTGGGCGCCATGGATGTGACCGTCATCACCGTCGCTTACCACAGCTTCGGCGTGCTGCCGCAGATGGCCGCCAGCCTGCCCGAAGGGGTGCCGCTGGTCATCGTCGATAACGGCGCCGATGACGGGCTGCGCGACTGGGCGGCGGGGCAAGGCATCCGGCCGATCGTGGCGCCCCGCAACCTTGGTTTCGGCGTGGCCTGCAATCTGGCGGCGGCGGGGGTGCAGTCAGACCTTCTTCTGTTCCTGAACCCCGATGCGCAACTGGAGCCGGGCTGTCTTGCCGCGCTGGTCGCGGCGGCGGAGCGCTGGCCGAACGCCGTCGGTTTCGGGCCGCTGCTGGTTCCGCCCGGTGGAAGGGTGGGCTTCAAGCGCCGGACGGCCCTTGCGCCGCTTGACCGCTTCGCGCCCCGCGGCCTGCCCGAAACCGACGCACGGGTGCCGGTTCTCTCTGGCGCGGCGATGATGGTGCGCCGGCAGGCCTTCGAAGCGGCGGGCGGGTTTGACCCTGACCTGTTCCTGTATTTCGAGGATGACGACCTTTCGCTGCGCCTGCGCGCCCGGGGCGGCAGCCTGATGGTGGTGCCCGCCGCCCGTGCCCGCCACACCACCGGCGGCAGCACCCCCGCGACGCCGGCCCTGCGCCGCCTGCGCGGCCGGCATTTCATGCGGTCCTATCTGCACGCCGCCCGCAAGCACCGCCTGCCGCTGCCCTGGCTTTCGGCCCTGCTGGGCACGCTGGCCGCCGTGCTGAACCGCCGCATCCTGACCAGCGCCCCCCACCGTTCCTTTACGGCAGGTCGCCTGATCGGGCTGTGGCAGGCTGGAGTCCGCCGGAAATAGCCGCCGGGCCCGGCAGTTCCATGCCTGAGGCAAAACGGCATCTTTACACCCTCAGGTTGCGGTCTCTAGCTGCCGCCATGCAACGAGTTCCCGTGTTCCTGATCAACCTTGACCGCTCCCGCGAGCGGCTGGAGCGTATGGCCTACCGGCTTGACCACGTCGGCCTGGAATGGACGCGCATTCCCGCCATCGACGGCGCCGAAGCCCTGCGCGCCGGCTGCCCCGACTATGACCCGGCCGGCGCCATCCGCGCCGGCGGCCGCGCCCTGCGCCCCGGCGAAGTTGGCTGCTACCTCAGCCATCTTGAGGCCGCGCGACAGGTGGCGGCCGGCGGCTGCACCTGGGGTCTTGTGCTTGAGGATGACGCCAACCTTCCCGCCGACATGGCGCTGCGCCTTGATGCGCTGATCGGCGATCTACCCGATACCGTCGATCTGGTGAACCTCAGCCGCCGGCCGCGTCACCGCATCTCGCCGCTCAGCCCCCGCATCGGTCTGGTGCAGGCGCATTACTTCCCGGTCACCACCACCGCGCTTCTGTGGCGGGCCGATGCCGCGCGCGCCTTCTGCACCGCCGGCCGGCCGATCCGGCTGCCGGTCGATCTGTTCCTGCAGGAATTCATGACGCAATCGGGGCGCGGCGCGGCATATCTTTTGCCTCCGGTTCCGCCGGATGATAGCCAAAGCGTCATCTACACCGGGCGCCGCAGCGGCGGTGTGCCCCACCGGGCGCGCTATCACCTCAAACGGCTTGCCCGCCTGCTACGGAACCGATGGAACATGATCAGGACTTCGGCATGACGGCCGCCGCCCCGAAGGTTTTCACCTTCTACCAAAGCAATATTCCCGCCGCCGTCCTGAAAGGCCAGAAGGCCGTCTTCGACCACCTCGGCATCGAACTGGTGCAGATGCAGGACGACAGGACCGGGCACGGCGAATGGATCGAGAGCATCCTTGCGCCCAAGGGTGATGACATCGTGGTCATCGCCGACATTGACGCCTTTCCGCTGAACCGCGCCGCCTTTGACCGCGCGGTGGAGCAGGCGGCCGCGGGCGCGCTTGTGGGGCTGGCGCAGGTGGCCAACCACAAGGATCCCGGCCGCATCTATGCCGGCCCGATGTTCATGGCGGTCCGCCGCAGCCTGTATCACGACCTTGGCGCACCGCCGATGACCCGCTCGGCCACGGGCGACGTGGCGCAGGCGCTGACCGACCGCGCCCTCGCCGCCGGCCGGCCGCTGTCGCTGATCGCGCCGCGCTTTGCCATCCAGCCGAAATGGGCGCTGGCCGATCAGGGCGTCTTCGGCATCGGCACCTTCTATGGCGAGATGGAGTTCTTCCACCTGTTCCAGTCGCGCAAGCGTAACTCGATCGCCCTGTTCGAGGCTGTCGCCCAAGGCACCATCACCGGCCGCCACGACTTCGCCCGCTACATCGGGATCATGACCCCGAAGAAACGCTTCAGCCTGTTCTGAAGGCGAAAGCCCCGCCGGTGGCGGAATTTGCCGTAGCCGGAAGCAGCTTTCTGCTACGGCAAGACATTTTGTCGTAGCGCTGAGCATCTTGCCGTAGTTGTCGTGCTTGGAATGCCGCCTGGAATACGACAAGCTTGATTGTCGTATTCACGACTGCTATTCCCGAAGTTGTCGAACGTATTCTTGCGCCCGGAGCATGACAAGTGATGCAGGATCGCCTGAAGGGCGCCGTTGACTATCACTACGGCCAGTTTCCGCCCCAAAATCTGCGGTTCGACGAACTGCTTGATCCGGTCAGCGATGCCGCCGCCGCGATATCGCGTTACGACCAGATGCTTGCCTCGATGCACAACAGCGAGATACTGCTGGCGCCGCTTCGAAATCAGGAGGCCGTCGTTTCCTCGCGCATGGAGGGAACGATTTCGACCCTTGATGAGGTGCTGCGGATCGAAGCCGAAGGGGCCGAAGCGGACGGCGACGCCTTCCAGCATTCCCGCAGCGAAGCGGTCGAGACATTTCTGTACACACGGGCCCTGCAGCGCATTCAGCGCGAGATTGAAGCCGGGCGACCGTTGTCCGAATTTCTGATCCGGCAGGCGCATCAGATTCTGCTGTCCTTTGGACGTGGCGCGACCAAGTCGCCCGGCCGCTACAAGACCGAGCAGAACTTCATCGGTGCAAGGCGCAGCACGGTCTCTTTCGTCCCGATCAGCCCCGAGGCATTGCCGTCAGGCATGGAAGCTCTCATGGCCTTCATCAGGGACGCGCCGGTCAACCGGCTTCTGAAGGCCGCCATCGCGCATGTCGAGTTCGAGGCCTTGCACCCGTTCAAGGACGGCAACGGACGGATCGGACGCATGCTGATCACCCTGATGCTTTGGACGTCTGGACTGATCCGCCAGCCACATTTCTACGTCAGCTCCTACTTTGAACGAAACCGCGAGGACTACATCGACATGATGCGGCAGGTCTCGGCCGAGAACGCCTGGACCGAATGGTGCGTCTTTTTCCTGCACGGGTTGCGGGATCAGGCAGAGCGCAACATCCTTGTCGCCGGCCGTATCTTCGACCTTTACGAAGGCATGAAGCTGCGCTTCCGGGATGAGCTGAAAAGCGAATGGGCTATCGAGGCGCTGGATTTCATGTTCGCAAATCCCAGCTTCAAGAACAGCAAGTTCACAAACCATGGCCGCATACCGCCCCACGTTGCCGCCAGCATGACGCGCAAGCTGCGTGAAGCGGGAATTCTCTCGCAGATCGTGCCGGGCTCGGGCCGGCGGCCGGCGATCTATGGATTTGAGCCGCTGATTGCGATCATCCGGGAAGAATCGGAAGAGTAGAAGCGAAAGCCCCGCCGGTGGCGGGGCTTTGCGTTTCTTAGACCGGCCGCTTGGCGAACCGCAGGTAGGGCAGCTTGATGTCCAGCTCGCCGAACTTGGCCTTGGCATCGTCGGTGGAAACCGACAGCGCCACGATCACGTCCTGGCCGGGCACCCAGTTGGCCGGGGTGGCGAAGGGCACGCCGTCGGTGGCCTGCACCGCATCCAGCGCCCGCAGGATTTCCGCAAAGTTGCGGCCCACCGACATCGGATAGGTCATGGTCAGCCGCACCTTCTTGTCCGGCCCGATGATGTAGACCGTCCGCACCGTGGCCGAGTTCGCCGGCGTGCGGCCCTCGGTCGGCAGATAGAAATCGGCCGGCAGCATGTCATAGGCCTTCGACACGGTCAGCGAGGTATCGTCGATGATCGGGAAATCGGCGGGGCTGCCCGAAAACGCCTCGATGTCGCGCTTCCATTTCTCGTGGTCGGCCACCGAGTCGACCGAAACGCCGATCACCTTGGTCTTGCGCTTGGCCCATTCCGGCGCCAGCTGTGCCACGGCGCCGAATTCGGTCGTGCAGACCGGGGTAAAGTCGCGCGGGTGGCTGAAGATGATCGCATAGCCGTCGCCCAGCCAGTCGTGGAACCGGATGGTTCCGGCGGTGGATTCGGCGGTGAAATCGGGGGCGGTGTCGTTGATGCGGATGCCCATGGCACTCTCCTTCGGGAATCTGTCCGGGGGCAGATATAGCCAGTCCGGAACGATGTTTCACCTGTTGCCGGACCTCTGCCGCAAAAGAATGACGTTATGCTGCCGGTCAGCCCCCGGGTGGAACGCTTTCCCTGTTGCCGCCGGTCGGCGCAGAACGGCGCGCACCGGACTAATTTGATCAAATCTTGCGCCAAACGACTTGCGTCCGGGCGTCGGCGCTGCCACCTTGCCGCCGGCAAACACCGGAGGCCGCCATGATCATCCGCCGCGAATTCTACATCAACGGGGCATGGGTTGCCCCAGCCACCCCGCGCGACTGCACCGTCATCAACCCCTCGGATGAAGAGCCGGTGGCGATCATCTCGCTGGGCGATCAGGCCGATACCGATGCCGCCGTCGCCGCCGCCAAGGCCGCCTTCCCCGGCTGGGCCGCCACCCCGCCCGCCGAACGCCGCGCCGCCGTGGTCCGCATTCTGGAGCAGTATGAGGCCCGCAAGGAAGAACTGGCCCGCGCCATCAGCCTGGAAATGGGCTCACCCCTGAAACATGCGCGCGAACAGCAGGCGCCCTGCCTGCCCTGGCATACGAAGAACTTCCTGACCGCCTTCGACCATATCGAATGGGTGCGCCCCCTTGGCCCCCACGCCCCGAACGACCGCATCTCGATGGAACCCATCGGCGTCGTCGGCCTGATCACGCCGTGGAACTGGCCGATGAACCAGATCGCGCTGAAGGCCATTCCGGCGATTCTGGCCGGCTGCACCTGCGTGCTGAAACCGTCCGAGGAATCGCCCCTGAATGCGATGATCTTCGCGGAATTCTGCCATGATGCCGGCCTGCCCCCCGGGGTCTTCAACCTGGTGAACGGTGACGGCGCGGGCGTGGGCAGCCAGTTGTCCACCCACCCGGATGTGGAAATGATCTCGTTCACCGGATCGACCCGCGCCGGCCGGGCCATCTCCAAGTCCGCGGCCGAGACGCTGAAGCGCGTCACGCTGGAACTGGGCGGCAAGGGCGCCAACGTGATCTTCGCCGATGCCGACGACCGCGCCGTTGAACGCGGCGTGCGTCACCTGATGGACAACACCGGCCAGTCCTGCAACGCACCCTCGCGCATGCTGGTGGAACGCCCGATCTACGACCGCGCCGTTCAGATCGCCGCGCAGGTCGCCGAAAGCATCAAGGTCGGTCCGGCGGGCGAAGAGGGCGACCACATCGGCCCCGTGGTGAACAAGCGCCAGTGGGACCAGATTCAGGGCTATATCCAGAAGGGGATCAGCGAGGGCGCCCGTCTGGTCGCCGGCGGTCCCGGCCTGCCCGAAGGCTTCAACCGCGGCTTCTATGTGAAACCCACCATATTCGCCGATGTCGTGCCTGGCATGACGATTGAGAAAGAGGAAATCTTCGGCCCGGTTCTGGCGATGATCCCCTTTGAGGGCGAGGAAGAGGCTATTCGCATCGCCAATGACACGCCCTACGGCCTGACCAACTATGTTCAGTCGCAGGACGGCGCGCGGCGCAACCGGATGGCGCTGCGCCTGAAATCCGGCATGGTGCAGATGAACGGCAAAAGCCGCGCCGGCGGGTCGCCCTTCGGCGGGGTCAAGGCCTCGGGCCGGGCGCGCGAAGGCGGCATCTGGGGGCTGGAAGAGTTTCTGGAAGCCAAGGCGATTTCCGGCTGGGACCCCTCGGCGGAGTGAACCGCCCGCGACTGACCAAGGCCCCGAAGCGCGACTTCGGGGCCTTTCTCTTTGTGCGCCTGCGCGCGGTGGCGCCGGATCGGCGGCATTCGGTGCGTTCGGGGATGTAGACGGAAGGAAGACGGAAAGAAGACGCCGGAAAGACACCCGCAAGACGCTTCGAAAACTTGACACATATGTCGATTTTGGCTCTGCTGCCCCCATATTCGGCCGGAGTAAGCCCATGAGCCAGCATCCCCGCCTGCTTTCCCCCCTGCAACTGCGCGGCCAGACCCTGCGCAACCGCATCGTCTTCGGCGCCCATACCAACAACATGTCCGACATGGGGCTTCCCGGCCCTCGGATGGAAAATTACCTTGTGGAACGGGCACTTGGCGGCGCGGCCATGG
Organism: Paracoccaceae bacterium; assembly: GCA_014859945.1. Taxonomy (GTDB): domain Bacteria; phylum Pseudomonadota; class Alphaproteobacteria; order Rhodobacterales; family Rhodobacteraceae; genus Fuscibacter. The sequence goes on from JACZKR010000064.1 coordinate 10,415, forward strand.
TGGTCTGCGAACCGGTTCCGGTCCACCGCACCGGGGTTCTGACGCGCGGCAACCTGGCCTGGGAAAGCGATGAGATCATCAAGCCTTTCCAAAGGGTTACCTCCCGCATTCAAGAGGCGGGGGCCGTCGCCATCCAGCAGCTTTACCACGTCGGCGCCCATGGCGATTCCGACCTGTCGTTTCAGCCCCACTGGTCCCCATCCGGCGGACCCAGCTACCACGATTCGGACGGCTCTCACCGCATGACCGAGGCCGAGATTGATGAGCTTCTCGCCGCCCATCTGGCCGCCGCCAAAAGGGCAAAAGCCTGCGGATATCAGGGGGTTGAGGTTTGGGCCGCCTATCATTCGCTGATCGACCAGTTCTGGACGCCGTGGTCGAACACCCGCGATGACCGCTGGGGCGGCAGCCTTGAAAACCGCACCCGCTTCTCACGCAGCCTGATCGAAAACATCCGCCGCGCCTGTGGCGAGGATTTCATCATCGGTCTGGCGATCAGCTATTCCCCCGCCTACGAAGTGACGCTGCAGGCAGAATCTCTGTGCGAAATCATCGCCTTGCACGATGCCACAGGTCATGTCGACTATGTCACCTGCGGCGCCGGCAGCTATCTGGAGTTCGAGGCGATCATCCCGCCCTTCACCCATGCCGAAAAGCTGACCACGCCGATGACGGCGCAGCTTAAGGGAATCGTAAGACATGCGGTGATAACCTCGGAGGCTGGCGTCAGAACGCCCGAGAATGCCGAAACCATCCTCTCCGCCGGCGAGGCCGATCTTGTCTCCATCGTCCGCGGCCAGATCGCCGACCCGCATCTGGCCCGCAAGGTTACCGAAGGCCGCGCGGAAGACATTCGCGGCTGTATTTCCTGCAACCAGATGTGCTGGGGCCGCCGGTCGCGAGACTACTGGATTTCCTGCCTGATCAACCCTTCGGCCGGGCGGGAATGGGAATGGGGTGGCGACCGCTTTACCCCCGCCGAAACCCCGCGTCCGGTGCTGGTGGTGGGGGCCGGCCCCGCGGGGCTGGAGGCGGCGCGGGCAGCGGCGGAACGTGGGCATACCGTTGAAATCGTTGAAGCTTCTGGCCAGATCGGTGGCCAGTTCCGGCTGGCCGGCCTGCAACCGCGGCGTGCACAGATCCTCGATCTGATGGATTGGTATGAACGGCAGTTCACAAAGCTTGGCGTGACCCTGCGACTGAACGCCTTTCTGGATGCCGATGAAATCGCCGCCCATCCCGCCGATACCGTCATCCTTGCCACCGGGTCGCTGCCGGATGAGACGGGCTTTCAGCGCTGGTTGCCGCATCTGCCGGCCTTGCCCGGCATTGAAACCCCCGGCGTCTGGTCGCCCGAAGCCGTCATGCGGCGTGAGGCGCGGCTGGGCGATGCCGTGGTGGTCTATGACGAAGGGTCGAACTGGCGGGGGGTGGGCACGGCCTGGGCCCTGGCCGAACGCGGGCATCAGGTGACCATCGTCACCCCCGAAGCCTTTGTCGGAAAAGAGATTTTCCGCACCGCAGCCGATGGCGCCGCCCGCCGCGCGCTGGCCCGTCTGGGCGCGCGTTTCCTGACCGAACATTGCCTGACCCGCTGGCACGGCAACGGCGTGACGGTGCGCAACCTGCTGACCGGGGCCGTGGAAACCCTGCCGGCCAGCGGCCTTGTCATGGCCACGACGAACCGCGCCTTCGACCCCTGGCCCGAGACTTTCCCCGGCAAGGCGACCCACCGCATCGGCGATTGCGCGGCGCCCCGGCTGGCCGCCTATGCCTTCCACGAAGGCCGCAAACTGGCGCTGAGCCTGTAAAAAACCGCGCCCCGGCTGGGGCGCGGCCTGAATGATCCGCGAAGGATCAGCGGTAGGGATAGCCCGCCTTGTCCATGGTCTCGGCGTATTTCTTGAACGCCTCGACCACCTTGCCGGCGCGGGGCGAGGAACCGGCGACCTCATCCCAGAAGCCCTTGGAATCGGCCACGACGGTGGCCCATTCCTCGGCCGGAAGGGCAGTCAGTTCCATCTTCTCGCCCTCGACCCGCAGCTTGGCCTCGCCGCCCCAATACCAGACGTTGCGGTAATAGTGCGACTGGTCGATGGTGATCTTGAACAGCTCCTGCAGATGCGGCGGCACCTTCTGCCAGCTGGCGGTGTTGGCGAAATAGCTGCCGAACCACGCCCCGGTGACCGAGTTGGTCAGCGCGTATTTGCAGACATCGGCCCAGCCGACCTCATAGGCTTCGGTAAAGCCGCACCATGCCACGCCGTCCAGCTCGCCGGTCTGCATCGCGACTTCCACGTTGTCCCACGGGATCGTCACCGGCACGAGACCGTATTTCGACAGGAACTTGCCCGCCGTCGGCACGCCGAAGACGCGCAGGCCCTGCATGTCGGCCAGGCTGCGGATCGGCTTGTCCACGGTGAAGATGTGCAGCGGGTCCCAGGCGCCGGCCGACAGCCAGGTGACGTTTTCGACCTCGGAATAGGCCTCTTCCCAGATTTCCTTCAGCCCGTAATACCGAAACAGCGCCGGCACATCGAGGCTGTAGCGGGTGGCGAAGGGGAAGTAGCCGCCGAAGACCGCGATATCGACGGGCGAGGCCATGGTGGCCTCATCCGACTGAACCGCGTCGATCGTGCCGCTTTGCAGGGCGCGGAACAGGTCGGCCGTGGGAACAAGCTGGTCGGCGTAATACAGCTCGATCTCCATCTCGCCGTTGGCGGCGGCGTTGAAGGCGTCGATCTGCGGCTTGATCACATGGGCGCCAAGGGGGGCACCCGAATAGGTCTGAAGCCGCCATTTGATCGGGCCGCTTTGCGCGTTGACATAGGGCGCGGCCAGCGTGGCGCCAGCCACCGCCCCCACGCCGACCCCTGCCTGCCGCAGGAAGTTCCGGCGGGTCGCAAGGATGCGCTCCGACGGCGTCTGGGGTTTCTTGTCTTCGGTCATGTCGTCCTCCTGTCAGGATTGGGGCCTTCTTCAGGGCCCGGGGGTTCAGCCTTTGACGTTCATGTGTTCTGGCAGCCACAGCGCGATCTGGGGAAAGATCATCAGCAGCACGATGGTCAGGGCCATGATGGCTGCGAACGGCCAGATCGAGCGGTAGATATCGACCAGGGTGATCTCCTTCGGCGCAAGCGAGCGCATCAGGAACAGGTTGTAGCCGAAGGGCGGCGTGATGTAGGCGATCTGGCAGGTGATGGTGTAAAGGATGCCATACCAGATCAGCTGATTGTCAAAGCCCAGGTCCAGGCTTGCCACCAGCGGGATGTACAGCGGCGCCACGATGACCAGCATCGCCGTGTCGTCCAGGAACATCCCCAGCAGCAGGAAGCTCAGCTGCATCATGATGATGATGGTCCAGGGCGAAAGCTCCCACCGGGTCAGGAACAGGCTTTCGATGGCCTTCACCGCGCCCAGCCCGTCAAAGACCGAACCAAAGGCCAGCGCCGCCAGGATCAGCCACATGAACATGCAGGATACGGCCAGCGTCTTCATCGAGGTTTCGCGGATCAGCCGCCAGGAAAAGCGGCCCTTCACCGCCGCGGCCAGCGTGGCGCAGGTGGCCCCCACGGCCGAGCTTTCGACAAGGCTGGTGATGCCGAAGACGAAAAGCCCGGTCATGAAGATGAAGATGGCAAAGGGAATGATGCCCGCCTTGGCCAGCGCCAGCTTTTCCATGAAGGGCATCGACAGTTCCTCGGCCGGAACCGGCGGCGCCAGCTTGGGGTTCAGCTTGGCGCGGATCAGGATGTACAGGATGAAGAGCCCCGCCATCAGCAGGCCCGGGAACACCCCGGCGAACCACAGCTTCGACACCGGCTGACGCGCGATCATGCCGTAAAGCACCAGCACGACCGAGGGCGGAATCAGGATACCCAGAGATGAGCCGCCCTGCACCACGCCCGAAATCAGCACCTTGTCATAGCCCCGCCGCAGCATCTCGGGCAGTGCGATGGTGGCGCCGATGGCCATGCCGGCCACCGAAAGCCCGTTCATCGCCGAGATGATGACCATGACCAGAATCGTCCCGATGGCCAGCCCGCCCGGCACCCGGCCGAACCAGACATGCATCATCTTGTACAGGTCTTCGGCAATGCCCGATTCCGCCAGGATGTAGCCCATGTAGATGAACATCGGCAGCGTCAGCATGGCGTACCAGTTGAACAGCTTGAACACCTGGTTGTAGGGCAGCTCGATGGCGCCGTTGCCGTAAAGCAGAAGCGCGGCGCCCGCCGCGACAAAGCCGATGGCGGCGAAAACCCGTTGCCCGGTGACCAGCAAGAGGGCCATCGAGGCAAACATCAGAAGCGCGATCATTTCATAGGACATCAAAGGCGCTCCCCGCGCAGGGTGGCGATGTGCTTGAAGATCAGCGCGAAGGCCTGCAGCAGCATCAGGACAAGGCAGGCGGTCAGCAGCGCCTTGATCGGGATGACCGAGGGGTTCCAGATCGAGAAGCGGCGCTCACCCGTCTGGATCGCGTATTGCAGGGACGAGATGCTGCCGGCCAGCATGACGCCCAGATAGAAGATCAGGCAACCCACGGTAAACAGGTCCATCTTGGCCTGCCCGCGTTCCGAAAGATGGGCGTACCACAGGTCCATGCGGACATGTTCGTTGTTCTTCAGCGTCATCGGCCCGCCCATGAAGTAATAGGCGGCCAGCGTGAACTGCGTCAGCTCGATCGCCCAGTGAACCGGCATGTTCAGCACGTTGCGGGTGATCGCGTCAAAGATCAGCACCGCCCCCATCACGAAGATCAGCGAGGCCGCCAGATAGCCCGTCAGATCCGAGATCTTGTCGGTGATGCGCACATAGGCGCGGATTATGCCGGGCATCTGCAACTCCGGTCCCGATGCCGGTGGTCGGTTAGTGCCATACTTCCACTCCCATATTGGTCAGGGCCTCTTTGTGCCCCTTGTCCAGTTGTCCGTCGCTGATGATCAGGTCGATCTCGGCGCAGGTGCAGACGGCAAAGGCGGCATGCCGTCCGAATTTCGTGGCATCGGCCAGAACCGTCAGGCTGCGGGCGTTGCCGATCATGGCGCGGGCGACCTGCGCCTCGTCATGGCTGGCATCCATGGCGCCCGATGCCGGGTCGATGGCCGCAACGGTGATCACCGCCCGGTCGGCGCGAAAGCCGCGCAACTGCTCCAGCGCCGCGGCGCCGGTGGTCTGGGCATTGTCGCCGCCATAGCGCCCGCCCAAGAGGTAGATCGCCGCGTCCGAGCCTGACTGCACCAGACGCTCGGCCAGACGGCAGGAATTGGTGATGATGGTCAGCCCCGGAATGGCGGCCAGCGTTTCGGCCGCAGCAAGGGTGGTCGATCCGGTGTCGATGAACAGCGTCTCGCCCGCCTCGACCGCATCGCCCAGCCGCCGCCCGATGCGCGCCTTGGCGGTGGCCGCGGTGCCCAGCCGTTCGGAAAAACTGCCCTCGGCGATCAGCCGCGGGCGCCGCGCGCCGCCATGCACCTTCTGCACCCGGCCGTCTTCGGCCAGAAGCGACAGGTCGCGGCGGATCGTCTCGGTCGAGACATCAAATCGCATCGCAAGCTCATCCACCGACACTTCTCCCTCGCGCCGGATCATTTCGTCGATCTGAAGCTGTCGTTCGTGCGGCTTCATCGGTTCTCCTGCATAGCCCATCGCCCAAAGCGGGTTACGTCAACAAAAATTTTCAGAGCAGCGCGCGAAGAAAGTTTTGTTTCAGCCGGTTTTCACGGGGGCCCTGTGCCGAAGCTTGACATAAATGCCCGAATAGTCAATTCATGATGAAAACCACAGGACAACATGATGGCGCAGACCGCCGGAACTGCCCAGGAACGCGGCAACCCCCCGGTTTTTGACGTGGCGGTAATCGGTGCCGGCGTGGTCGGCGCGGCGCTGGCGCGGCAATTCACATTGGACGGCGCGCGCGTCGTGGTGCTGGAAAAAGCGGCGGATGTGCTGGATGGCGCGTCCAAGGGCAACAGCGCGATTCTGCACACCGGGTTTGACGCCCCCGAAGGCTCGGTCGAGTTGGCCTGCATCCGCGAAGGCTATGCCGCCTATCTGGACATCCGTCAGCGGCTGGGCCTGCCCCTGATCCGCGCCGGCGCCATGGTGCTGGCGTGGACCGATGAAGAGGCGGCGGAATTGCCCAAGCTGATGGCGCAGGCCCATGCCAATGGCGTGGGCGACATCGCGCCGCTGACCGCCGCCGCCGCGCGGGCGCTGGAACCCGCCCTCTCGCCCGCCCTGCGGGGCGGCTTCCGGGTGCCGGGGGAATACCTGATCGACCCGTGGTCGGCCGCCCATGGCTATCTGTTGCAGGCGCTGGTCAACGGTGCCGTGCTGATGCGCAGCGCCGAGGTGTTGTCGGGCCATCGGGCCGACGGGCGCTGGCAGATTGAAACCGCCGCCGGGCCGGTGGCCGCCAATCTGGTGATCAATGCCGCGGGCCTTTGGGGCGATGTGGTGGACCGTCGGCTGACCGGGCAAAGCTGGTTCACCATCCGCCCGCGCAAGGGGCAGTTCGTGGTCTATGACAAGCCGGCGGCGGCGCTGGCGGGCCATATCCTGCTGCCGGTGCCGAACAAGATCACCAAGGGCGTCGTGGTCTGCCGCACCGCCTTTGGCAACCTGCTGGTCGGCCCCACGGCGGAAGAACAGGAAGACCGCACGCATGCCGTTCTGGACCGGGCGACCATGCAGGCGCTGGTGCGGCGCGGCGAGGAAATTCTGCCGGCGCTGGCGGGGCATGAGGTGACGGCGATCTACGCCGGCCTGCGCCCCGCGACCGAAGAAAAGGAATACCGCATCCGCACCGATCTGGCCGAGGGGTATATCTGCGTCGGCGGCATCCGCTCTACCGGGCTGTCGGCGGCGCTGGGCATCGCCGCCCATATCGCGCGGCTGGCGGGGCGGGGGGATGCGCCGCTGGCCGATCCGCTCTGGCCCGAAATGCCGGCGCTTTCGGACGAAGACCTGCGCGACTGGCGCAAGCCCGGCCACGGCGGCATCCTGTGCCATTGCGAGATGGTGACGCGGCGCGAGGTCGAGGCGGCGCTGCAAGGCCCGCTGGCCGCGCGCAGCATGGGCGGGCTGAAGCGGCGGACCCGGGTGACGATGGGGCGCTGTCAGGGTTTCTACTGCTCGGCCGAACTGGCGCAGGTGACCGAGGGGCGTCTGGCGCAGCCCATGCTGGGGGGTGACGATGGAAACGGCTGATGTCGTGATCGTCGGCGCCGGCCCCGCCGGCCTTGCCGCGGCTGCCGAACTGCGCCGTCTGGGCGTGCCGCGTGTAGTGGTGCTGGAGCGTGAGGCCGCGGCGGGCGGCATTCCGCGGCACTGCGGCCACTATCCCTTTGGCATGCGGGAATTTCACCGCGTGCTGCGCGGGCCGGATTATGCCGCGCTGCTGGTGGCCGGTGCCACGGCGGCGGGGGCCGAAATCCGCACCCGCACCAGCGTTACCGCCCTGCATCCGGGCGGGCGGCTGGAACTTACCGGGCCTGAAGGGCTGGGCGAAATCGCGGCCCGGGCGGTGCTGCTGGCGACCGGGGTGCGCGAAACCAGCCGGGCGCAGCGGCTGATCGGCGGCGAAAAGCCGGGCGGCGTCCTGCCCACCGGCGCGCTGCAGGGCATCGTCTATCTGAACGGCCAGCGCCCCTTCCGCCGCCCGGTGATCCTCGGGTCGGAACTGGTGGCCTTCTCGGCGCTGCTCACCTGCCGCCACGCCGGTATCCATCCCGTGGCGATGGTGGAACCGAATGCCCGCATCACAGCCCGCAGCCCGGCGGTCTGGCTGGCCCGTCTGATGGGCGTGCCAGTGATGACGGCCAGCGCGATTGACCGGGTTCTGGGGCGCGACAGGGTGGAAGAGGTGGTGGTGCAGCGCTCCGGAGGGCCGCAGCATCTGGCCGCCGACGGGGTGATCGTGACCGGCGCCTTCCGACCCGAGGCGACGCTTTTGCGCGCCAGCCATCTTGAGGTGGATGCAGGTTCGGGCGGGCCGGTGATCGACCGCTGGGGGCGCCTGTCGGACCCGGCCTATTTCGCCGCCGGCAACCTGTTGCGCGCCGTCGAAGCCGCGGGGTGGAGCTGGGCCGAGGGGCAGCGGGCGGCGCGGGCCATCCATGCCGCGCTGGCCGGACGCCTGCCCGCGCCGGGCGGGTTGCGGCTGCAGCTGGAGGGCGCGGCGATCAAGCTTGCCCTGCCGCAGGTGCTGGTGGGCGGCCCGGCGGGCGATGGCGCGGCAGATCATCTGCAACTGCGGCTGAACCGGGCGGCGAAGGGCCGGCTGCGGCTGATGCAGGACGGCGCCTGTCTGGTCGAACGGCGGCTGAACGCCCTGCCCGAACGCCGCATCCGCCTGCCCATCCCCACGCTGCGCGGCGACGGCCCGCTGACCCTTGTGCTGGATGAGGCGCCATGACCCTTCCGCCGACCGTTCTGGCGATTGATCAGGGCACCACCAGCACCCGCGCCCTGCGCATGGGGCCGGACGGGCGGCTGCAGCCGGTGCTGTCCTTGCCCCATGCCCAGCATTACCCCGCGCCCGGCCATGTCGAACATGACGCCGATGAGCTTCTGTCCCATGTCGCCCGCTGTCTTGAGGCGGGGGGCGCGCTGCCCACGGGTCTGGCCAATCAGGGCGAAAGCTGTCTGGCCTGGGACGGGCGCGATGGCCGGCCGCTGGGCCGGGTGATCGTCTGGCAGGATGACCGCACCGCCCCCCTGACCGCCGCGATGGAGGCCGAAGGCGCGGGGGCCGAGGTGATGGCACGCGCCGGGCTGCCGCTGGACCCCTATTTCTCGGCCTCGAAACTGGGCTGGCTGGTGCGGAACCTGCCCGGCGCGGCCGATCTGGCGGCGCGCGGCCATCTGCGGCTGGGCACGACCGATGCCTTCTTTCGCGACCGGCTGACGGGGCGGTTTGAAACCGATGTGGCGACGGCCTCGCGCACCTCGCTGATGAACCTGGCGACCGGACAGTGGGATGAGGAACTCTGCCGGCTGTTCGGCGTGCCCATGGGCGCGCTGCCGGCCATCGGGCCGACCTCGGGCGATCTGGGCGGGCTGCCGGGGGGCGGCGCGCTGCGCGCCTCAATCGTCGATCAGCAGGCGGCGCTTTACGGTCATGGCTGCAGGGAACCCGGTGACGCCAAGGTGACCTTCGGCACCGGCGCCTTTGCCCAATGCGTGACCGGCGGCCTGCTGCGCCCCGACCGGCCGGGGCCGCTGCCCACCGTCGCCTGGCAGCGCGCCGGTCAGCCGGTGACCTATGCGCTGGATGGCGGCGTCTATGCCGCCGCGGCGGCGGTGAACTGGGCGAAAGGTCTGGGCCTGTTCGCGGGGTATGACGAGATTTCCGCCTTCGCCGCGCCTGCCGCGATTGACCGGGGCATCGCCTTTGTCCCGGCGCTGGCGGGGCTGGGCTGCCCGCACTGGAACCGGCAGGCGCGCGGGGCCTGGCTGGGGCTGGGTCTGGCCGAGGGGCGGGGCGACCTGATGCAGGCGCTGCTGGAGGGCATCGCCCTGCGCACGGCCGAGGTTCTGGCGGCCATGGCGGCGCTGCAGCCCTTTGGCGGGCCGGTTTCGCTGGATGGCGGGCTGTCGCGGAACCCCTATTTCACCGGCTTTCTGGCCGATGTCGCGGGCCATCAGCTGTTCCTTTCGGATGAGGCAGAGCTGACGGCCGCCGGTCTGGCCCGCATGGCGGCCGAGGCGGCGGGGATCGCCCTGCCCGATCACCGCTCAGGCCGCGCCCTGACCGGCGATGCCGTCGCCGCCTCTGCCCGCCACGCCCGCTTCACTGCCGCCCGCCGCGCGGTCGAGGGCTATGCGGCGGCCTGACCACGCGCTATGCGGGGGGCAGGAGGGGCCGATGACCGACGCCTTGAAGCAGGAACTGGCCAGCCGTGCCCAGGCTGAAGGCTTTGCCCGCATGGGCATCTGCGCGCCCGATGCCATTCCGCAGGCGGCGGCGCGGCTGGATGCGTTTCTGGCCGGGGGCATGCACGGCCAGATGGGCTGGATGGCCGAGCGCAGCCACTGGCGCGGCAACCCCGCCGCGCTGTGGCCCGAGGCCCAAAGCGTCATCATGCTGGCCGAGGTTTACACCCCCGAGGGCGATCCGCTGGCGGGGCTGGCCCGGCCCGACCGGGGCATCGTCAGCAGCTATGCGCAGGGCAAGGATTATCACGATCTGGTCAAGCGCCGGCTGAAGCGGCTTGGCCGCTGGCTGATCGACCGCGCGGGGGGGCAGATCAAGGTCTTCGTCGATACTGCCCCGGTGATGGAAAAGCCCTTGGCGCAGGCGGCGGGTCTGGGCTGGCAGGGCAAGCACACCAACCTTCTGGGCCGCGATCTGGGAAGCTGGTTCTTTCTGGGCGCCATCTTCACGACGCTGGACCTGCCCCGCGACGCGGCCGAGGTCAGCCATTGCGGCAGCTGCACCGCCTGCCTTGACGCCTGCCCGACGCGGGCCTTTCCGGCGCCCTACCGGCTGGATGCGCGGCGCTGCATTTCCTACCTGACCATCGAACATCGCGGGCCGGTGGATGAAGACCTGCGGGGCATGATGGGCAACCGGATTTACGGCTGCGACGACTGCCTTGCCGTCTGCCCGTGGAACAAGTTCGCGCAGGCCGCCAGCGAGATCGGCTATCAGCCCAAGGTCGGCCTGCCCGAACTGGCCGAGCTTGCGGCGCTGGATGATGCCGCCTTCCGCGCCCGCTTTGCCGGCAGCCCGATCAAGCGCATCGGCCGCGACCGCATGGTGCGCAACGTGCTTTACGCCATCGGCAATTCCGGCCTGCCGGCCCTGGCCGGGGCCGCCCGCCCGCTGGTGGATGACCCCGATCCCGCGGTCGCCGATGCCGCGCGCTGGGCGCTTAGCCGGCTTGCCGCAGCCGGTCGCGCAGCGCCGTGATCCGGTCGCGCAACTCGGCGATTTCCGCCGGCGGCATGCCGCAGGCCTCGATGATGCAGGCGGTCAGCGGCTGCACCTGATCCTGCAGGCCCCGCCCGTGATCCGTCAGCGCCACGCGGACCTGCCGTTCATCGGCGCCGTCACGGCTGCGCGCCACCAGGCCCTGCGCCTCCATCCGCTTCAGAAGCGGCGTCACGGTGTTCGATTCCAGGCCCAACGCCCGGCCAAGATCGCCGACGGTCTGCCCATCGGCCTGCCACAGGCTCAGCATCACCAGATACTGCGGATAGGTCAGCCCCAGTTTCTGCAGAAGCGGCGCATAGACCCGCTGCATCGCCTGATTGGCGGAATACAGCGCAAAGCAGATCATGTCGGGCAGGGTCGGGGACATCGGGGCACCTCTGCGCCAAGATAAATCGCGCGCGATACAATCGCAAGGGATTGACTCGGGGTGAGTCGGATGGTATTCAATCGCTCACGATTAAATCGCAAACGATGGAGATTGCTATGTCCGTTGACCCCAAATACTGGACCGAAGCGCAGGCCACCGGCGGTGGCCGCAACGGGCTGTCGAAACTGGCCGACGGCAAGCTGACCGTCACCATGGCCTCGCCCAAGGAACTGGGCGGCTCGGGCGCCGGCCACAACCCCGAAGAGCTGTTCGCGCTGGGCTATGCCGCCTGCTATCTGGGTGCCATGCGCTTCGCCGCGCAGTCGGAAAAGCTGGGCACGGTGCCCGATGATGCCACCGTCAAGGCCAAGGTCGGCATCGGCCCGCGCGCCGAGGGTGGCTTCGGTCTGGCGGTGGAACTTGAGGTTTCGCTGCCCGGCGTGGCGGCGGATGTGGCCGCGAAGATCGTCGAACGCGGGCATTTCATCTGCCCCTACTCGCACCTGACCCGCAACGGTCTGGCCGTGAAGACCACGCTGGCCTGACCGCGGAAACCCGCCGGTCCGGTCGGCCGGAACCGGCGGGCCGCCGCGCTGCGGCGGAAGATTGTCTTGGGCGGTGGCGGATTCGCCCTTACCTTGGGACGACCAAGCAAGGAGGCTGCCATGAAACATCTTGCAGATCACCGCAACACCAGCTCGGGCGCCCGCCTGCGCGAGTTCCTGCGCCTTGCCCGTGACCGCAGCGAAAGCGCCTGGACCAAGGCCTGGCAGCGCCCGATGGCGCGGCTGTCGAACCGCCGTCTGGTCGAGTTCGCCCGGATCGAGCGCGGCCGCGACGCGTGACGCGGTTGACAGAAGGCTGACACTGGCATAGCGGGCGGCTGGGGCGCGGGCCCCCGCCGCCTGCAGGCCTATGCCATGGTGAAGCCCCGCATTGCCGAACCGCTGAACCTTTCCGGCCGGGACGCACTGGCAACGCAGGCACCATGCACAGAACCCGGCGTTCGAAAGGGAACGCAGGATGACGACGACAAGATTACCGGGCCGCGAGGCGGCCAAGGCGCAGGCCAGGGCCCTGCGCGCGGCGCTGGAGGCCGAAGGGCGTGAGATCAGCCACTCGGCGGCGCTGGAACTGGTGGCCAAAAGCCACGGCATGCGCGACTGGAACACCCTCAGCGCCGCCATCGGCAACCGGCCCGATCCGGTGCTGCAACTGGGTCAGCTGGTGCAGGGCCGCTATCTGAAACAGCCGTTTCTGGCCGAGGTGGTGGGGCTGGTGCAACTGTCCGAAGGCCGGTGGCAGGTGACGCTGCAACTGGACCAGCCGGTGGATGTGGTCAGCTTCGACAGCTTTTCCAACTTCCGCAGCCGGGTGGTGGCGGTGATCGGGCCGGATGGCCGGTCGCCTGACACCACGTCGGACGGCGTGCCGCATCTGGTGCTGGACCTGTAATGCAAAGGGGGCGGCGGATGCCGCCCCCTTCCCGGTCTGCCGCCTGTCAGGCGCGGACCAGCTTTTCGTATTCGGTCGCCACGCGGCGGGTCAGGTCACCCACCTCGAAGGTATAATCGCCGATCTGGCCCACCGGCGTCACTTCGGCGGCGGTGCCGGTCAGCCAGCACTGTTCGAAATCTGCCAGTTCCTCGGGGCGGATATAGCGTTCATGCACGGTGATCTGCATGTCCTTCAGCATGCCGATCACCGTCTGCCGGGTGATGCCGTTCAGGATGCAGTCGGGATTAGGCGTATGCACTTCGCCGTCCTTGACGAAGAAGATGTTGGCCCCCGTCGCCTCGGCCACATAGCCGCGGAAGTCGTAGAAGAGCGCGTCCGAGCAGCCCTTCTCCATCGCGGCGTGCTTCGACATGGTGCAGATCATGTACAGACCCGCGGCCTTGGCGGCGGTGGGGATGGTTTCGGGGCTGGGCCGCTTCCACTTGGCGATGTCGAGCTTCGCGCCCTTCATCTTGGCGTCGCCGTAATAGGCGCCCCAGGACCAGCAGGCGATGGCCAGCCGCACCGGATTGCCAAGGCTGGCCACCCCCATCTCATCGCCCGCGCCCCGGAAGGCCACGGCGCGGATATAGGCGTCGGTCAGGCCGTTCGCTTTCAGCACCTCTTCCTTGGCCGCGTCGATCTGTTCGGCGGTATAGGGAATGGGCATGTCCAGCAGCCGGCCGGATTCCAGCAGCCGCAGCGAATGTTCGTGGCCCTTGAAGATCTTGCCGTTGTAGCAGCGCTCGCCCTCAAACACCGACGAGGCGTAATGCAGGGCATGGGTCAGGATATGGACGTTCGCCGAACGCCACTCCACCAGCTTGCCATCCATCCAGATGAACCCGTCCCGATCGTCATATCCGGCCATTTTCGGCGCCTCCGCTTTCGAATGTTGCGCCTGCAATGTCCGGTTCGGACATAATCTTGCGCGAAACCGCCGAATCGCTACCTTTTGTGACTTGGAATGTCAACAAGGCTGACGTAAATTGGCCGTGTGGAGGGCGGAAATGGCCGAGAACGCGACCGGGGGCGAAAGCCTGCTTTACCTGACGGACGAACAGCTGCGGAAGGGCATCGAGGCGATGTTCTTTGCCTATCGCGGCTTTACCGCCGATCCCGACCGCATTCTGGAGGGGATGGATTACGGCCGCGCGCACCATCGCGCCATCCACTTCATCCACCGCAGCCCGGGCACCACGGTGGGCAACCTGCTGGCCATCCTTGGCGTCACCAAGCAATCGCTGAACCGGGTGCTGCGGACCCTGTTCGATGACGGTCTGGTCGAGGCGCGGGTGGGCCGCAAGGACAAGCGCGAACGCAACCTGCACCTGACCGAAAAGGGCCGCGCGCTGGAACGCGCCCTGTCCGATGCCCAGCGGGCGCGGATGCGGGCGGCCTATCGGCAGGCCGGCCCGCAGGCGGTGCAGGGCTTCCGTCAGGTGCTGGAGGCGATGATGGACCCCGAGTTGCGCCGCCAGTATCAGGGGCTGAAGGAGGGGCGCGAATGACCGATCCGCAGCCCCATCTTCTGGTGGTCGATGATGACGAACGCATCCGCGGCCTTCTGCAGAAATTCCTGATCCGCAACGGCTTTCTGGTATCCGCTGCCCGCGATGCCGCGCAGGCAAGGCGCCTTCTGGCGGGGCTGGAATTCGATATGCTGATCCTGGATGTGATGATGCCCGGCGAAGACGGCATCACCCTGACCCGGGATCTGCGGCGCAGCCTGTCGGTGCCGATCCTGCTGCTGACCGCCAAGGGCGAGACGGCGAACCGCATCGAGGGGCTTGAGGCCGGGGCCGACGACTATCTGGTGAAACCGTTCGAGCCGAAGGAACTGCTGCTGCGCGTCGGTGCCATCCTGCGCCGCGTCCCGCAGGCCAAACCGGCCCAGGCCGCCCCCAAGATGCTGCACATGGGCGAGGTGCGCTATGACATGGACCGCGGAGAGCTGTGGCGCGGCGACGATCCGGTGCGGCTGACCGCGACCGAAGCCGCGCTGATGCGCATCTTCGCCGCCCAGCCCGGCGTGGCGCTGAGCCGCGACAAGCTGGTGGGCGACGCGCCCGAGGAAGAGGGCGGCGGCAGCGACCGCGCCGTTGATGTGCAGATCACCCGCCTGCGCCGCAAGATCGAGGATGACCCCAAGGCGCCGCGCTATCTGCAGACCGTGCGGGGCGAAGGCTATATGCTGCAACCCGACTGAGGGTGGCAGCCCCCGGGGGTTTTCCACCCCCGGACCCCCGAGGATATTTTCCGAGAGAGGATGAACATGCTGGTCTTCTCGCACGACGACGGGCTGGGCCATGAAACGCCGCCCGGCCATCCCGAATGCGCCGACCGCCTGCGCGCCGTGGAGCGGGGTTTGGCGGGGCTGGCCCTGACGCGGCGCGAAAGCCCGCTGGCCGACGAGGCAGAGCTGCGGCGCTGCCATCCGGCGGCTTATGTGGCGCGGGTGAAGGCGGCGGTGCCCGAGGACGGCTGGAGCCAGCTGGACGGCGATACGTTTCTGTCGCCCGGGTCATGGACGGCGGCGTTGCGCGCGGTGGGCGGGGTTTGCGCCGCGGTGGATGCTGTGCTGGCGGGCGAGGCGCCCACGGTCTTTGTCGCCGCCCGCCCGCCGGGGCACCACGCCGAAACCGCGCGCGCCATGGGCTTCTGCCTGTTCGGCACGGTGGCGATTGCCGCGAAACGCGCGCTGGACCATCACGGGCTGGACCGCGTGGCCATCGTCGATTTCGACGTGCATCACGGCAACGGCACGCAGGATCTGTTGTGGGAGGAAGAGCGCTGCCTCTTCATCTCATCCCACCAGATGCCGCTTTATCCGGGCAGCGGGCATCCTTCGGAAACCGGGGCGCATGGCCAGGCGCTGAATGTGCCCCTGCGCGGTGGCAGCGACGGCGCGGCGATGCGCGCGGCCTATGAGGCGCAGGTCTTTCCCCGGCTGGCAGCCTGGCAGCCGCAACTTCTGCTGATCTCGGCCGGGTTCGACGCCCATGCGGCCGATCCGCTGGCTGGGCTGAACTGGCAGGCCGCGGATTTCGGCTGGCTGACGCGGCGGTTGCGCGCGGTGGCGGGGGTGCCTGTGGTCTCGACTCTCGAAGGCGGTTATGATCTGGACGCACTGGCGGAAAGCGTGGCCGCCCATGTCATCGCGTTGATGGAGTAGGATATGACCGACAAGCCCGTGGCAGAGATGAGCTTTGAAGAGGCCATGGCGGCGCTGGAAGCGGTTGTCGGACAGCTGGAGCGCGGCGATGTGGCGCTGGACGCCTCGATCGCGCTTTACGAACGCGGCGCGGCGCTGAAGGCCCATTGCGCGGCCCGGCTGAAAGAGGCGGAAGAGAAGGTTGAGATGATCCGCGCACAGGAGGGCCGGGCGGTCGGCACCGCGCCGGCAGCGGGGCTGTGAGCTTTCCTTCGGTTCTGGCTGCCGATGCCGTGGCCATCCAGCAGCGGCTGGACGGGGCGCTGGCGGGGCTGGCCGACCAGCCGGTGATCCATGCGATGCGCTATGCGGTGCAGGGCGGCAAGCGGCTGCGCGGCTTTCTGGTGCTGGAAGGCGCGCGGATGCTGGGAGCGGGCGACGGTCGGGCGCTGTCGGCGGCGGCGGCGGTAGAAGCGCTGCATGCCTACAGTCTGATCCATGACGACCTGCCCTGCATGGACGACGATGACCTGCGGCGCGGCCTGCCCACGGTGCATGTGAAATGGGATGAGGCGGTGGCGGTGCTGGCGGGGGACGCCTTGCAGACGCTGGCCTTTGAGTTGCTGACCGATCCGGTGCTGGGTGATGCCGGGGTGCGGCTGGCGCTGGTTTCGGGCCTAGCACGGGCCAGCGGCGCCCGGGGCATGGTGCTGGGGCAGGCGCTGGACATTGCCGCCGAAACCGCGCCGGCGCCGCTGACGCTGCAGCAGATCACCGCGCTGCAGGCCGGCAAGACCGGCGCGCTGATCGGCTTTTCGGCCGAGGCGGGGGCGATTGTCGCCGGGGCCGATCCGGCGCCCCTGCGCGCCTATGCCGATGCGATGGGGCTGGCTTTCCAGATCTGGGACGATGTGCTGGACGTGACGGGCGATGCCGCCAAGACCGGCAAGCGCGTGGGCAAGGATGCCGGCGCCGGCAAGGCCACATTCGTCTCGCTTCTGGGGCTGGACGGCGCGCGGGCGCGGGCGGGTGAACTGGTTGCGCAGGCGGAAAGCGCGCTTTCCCCCTATGGCGCGGCGGCTGCGAACTTGATTGCGGCGGCCCGCTTCGCTATCTCGCGCGAAAGCTGAGGATCGCCATGGCCGACCGCCCCGCCACCCCCCTTCTCGACCGCGTGAAGCTGCCTTCCGACATGAAGGCGCTTTCCGACCGCGAGTTGCGGCAACTGGCCGATGAACTGCGGGCCGAAACCATCAGCGCGGTGTCGGTGACCGGCGGCCATCTGGGGGCCGGGCTGGGCGTGGTGGAACTGACCGTGGCCCTGCACGCGATCTGGAACACCCCGCGCGACAAGATCATCTGGGACGTGGGCCATCAGTGCTATCCCCACAAGATTCTGACCGGGCGGCGCGACCGTATCCGCACCCTGCGCACCGAGGGCGGGCTTTCGGGTTTCACCAAGCGCAGCGAAAGCCCCTATGACCCGTTCGGGGCGGCCCATTCCTCGACCTCGATCAGTGCGGCCTTGGGCTTTGCGGTGGCGGCCGATCTGGGCGGCGATCCCGGCGATGCGGTGGCGGTGATCGGTGACGGCAGCATGTCGGCCGGCATGGCGTTTGAGGCGATGAACAACGCCGGCGCCCTGAAGAAGCGGCTGTTCGTGATCCTGAACGACAATGAGATGTCGATTGCACCGCCGGTCGGCGCCTTTTCGGCCTATCTCAGCCGGATGTATGCCGGGGCGCCGTTCCAGGATCTGAAGCAGGCGGCGCGCGGCGTGGTGGGGCTGTTGCCCGAACCGTTCCAGGAAGGCGCGCGGCGGGCCAAGGAAATGCTGAAAGGCATGGCCGTGGGCGGCACGCTGTTCGAAGAACTGGGCTTTTCCTATGTCGGCCCGATCGACGGCCACGACCTTGATCAGCTTCTGCCGGTTCTGCGCACGGTGCATGCCCGCGCCACCGGGCCGATGCTGATCCATGTGCTGACCCGCAAGGGCAAGGGCTATGCCCCGGCCGAAAACGCCCCCGACCGGGGCCATGCGCGGGCCAAGTTCGACGTGGTGACGGGCGAACAGAAGAAGGCGCCCTCGAACGCCCCCAGCTATACCCGCGTCTTCGCCGAAGCCCTGATGCGGGAGGCCGAGGCCGATCCGAAAATCGTCACCGTCACCGCCGCGATGCCCGACGGCACGGGGCTGGACCTGTTCGGCGCCCGCTTTCCGCGCCGCACCTTTGATGTCGGCATTGCCGAACAGCACGCCGTCACCTTCTGCGCCGGTCTGGCGGCCGGGGGGATGAAGCCCTTCTGCACGATCTATTCCACCTTCCTGCAGCGCGGTTACGATCAGGTCGTGCATGATGTGGCGATTCAGCGCCTGCCGGTGCGCTTTGCCATCGACCGGGCGGGGCTGGTGGGGGCCGATGGCGCCACCCATGCCGGCAGCTTTGACGTGGCGTTCCTGTCGAACCTGCCCGGCATGGTGGTGATGGCCGCCGCGGATGAGGCCGAACTGGTCCACATGGTCGCCACCGCCGCCGCGCATGACGCCGGCCCCATCGCCTTCCGCTATCCGCGCGGCGAAGGCGTGGGGGTTGAAATGCCGGCGCGCGGCATCCCGCTGGAAATCGGCAAGGGCCGGGTGATGCGCGAAGGCGGGCGGGTGGCGCTGTTGTCCTTTGGCACCCGGCTTTCGGAAGTGCTGAAGGCGGCCGAGGCGCTGGCGGCGCGCGGCATTGCCCCCACCGTGGCCGATGCCCGCTTTGCCAAGCCGCTGGACCGCGACCTGATCCTGAACCTTGCCCGCAACCATGAGGCGCTGATCACCGTGGAAGAGGGCGCCATCGGCGGCTTCGGCAGCCATGTGGCACAGCTTCTGGCCGATGAGGGCGTCTTTGACCGCGGCCTGAAATACCGCAGCATGGTTCTGCCCGATATCTTCATTGATCAGGCCAGCCCCGAGGCGATGTACCGCGTCGCCGGCATGGACGCCGCCCAGATCGAGGCCAAGGCGCTTGAGGTTCTGGGCATCGCCGTGGTGGGGATGCGGGCCTGACCCGCAGCCCCGCCGGCGTTACTGCACCACCATCCCCTCGGGCCAGCGCAGCGTGTGGGTCAGCGTGATCTGGCGTTCCTCACCCGGCGCGATGTCGAACTCCCACGCCAGGATGCCGCGCTGCGCGTCGGCGTCGGTTTCGCTGGGGGCGGGATCGGCCGAGAAGGTAATCTCAAGCTCTTCCTGTTCGGAATAGGGCACCAGGTCCATCAGCCGCACCGGCCAGGTTTCGTCGGTCAGGTTCTTGACCTTCAGCACCGCCACCTCTTCGCGCTGGGTTGAAGACGAAAGGATGCCCCGGTCTCCCTCGGCCGTTACCGGCATGTCGCGGGTCAGCTGCAGCCCCTCGATGGCGCCGAAGGCCACCTCGGCCTCGGCCCCCGGCGCGATGCCGGTGATCCAGGTGGCGCCGACCAGCGTGCCTTCGCGCATCAGAAAGGCCTGACCGGGCAGAAGAATCTCGCCCGAGGTATTGGTGAACCGCGCCAGCACAAAGGCGGTGCGGTCATAGCGCGGAATCGCCCGCGCCTCGATTTCCGGCTCCAGCGCGATTTCGTCCAGCGCAAGGCGCAGGTTTTCAACCCCGCTGGCCACATCGACGGGCGAGGGATAGCGATAGACGACCACATCGCCCTGCATCGCGGCTTCGGCGGTCACCATCACTTCCTCCACCGGCGCCGCCTCGGCCATCGGCGCGCCAGAGCCTACGGCCATGTCTTCGCTGCGGTAGCTGTCCGAGGATTCGGGGTCCGACAGGCGGCGCAACTCGGGGTAAAGCACCGAAGGTTCGGCCTGCTGGGCGGGCTGGGCGGTAGACAGCGTCAGGTTGACGCCGGCCCAATCCTCGCCCGTGGACTGGCTGACCAGCACGCCCCGGCCGATGGTCAGCCGGTTGCCGTCCTTGCGCGTCAGCATCAGGTCATAGACCGGCTGCCAGCTGGCATCGGCGACGAAATGGGTCACCGTCAGGCTGTGATCGCCGGGCTGTTCGGTGGTCAGGGCCACCGACAGGGCGACGTAATTTTCATCCGGGCGGTCCAGCGCGGCTTCGGCGGCCAGCGCCTTGTCCAGCGCCTTGCGCGCCTCGTCCTGCGCCTTCTGCGCGGCGGGCAGGCCGGCGCGGGCGGCAAGGGCGGCCTCTTTTGCCGCCAGAACGCCGGTGCCGACGGTCTGGGCCAGCGCGGCCAGGCCTTCGGGCGTCAGGGCGCTGCCTTCGGCCTTGGCGCCGGCCAGAAAAGCCGCCTGCGCCTCGGCGGCAGAGACGCGGGCCTCGATCGCGGCGATGGCGGCTTCGGCGGTGCGCAGGGCGGTTTCCTGCCGCTCAACCTCGGCCTTCGCAGCCTCTTGCGCGGGGGTCAGCGCCTCATCCCGGGGGGGCAGGCGGTCGGTCCGCAGGGCGAAGGCGCCAAGGCCAAGCCCTTCTGCCGAAAGGCGGATCAGGTTCGGTTCCGTCCCCGCGGGCAGGTCGGTCACCAAAAGCTCATGGCTGCCGGCGGGGGCGGTGAAGGCCACCTCGCGGGTGATCTCGGCGCCATAGGGATAGACGGTGACGGCGGTGATCCGGCTGGTGGCGGGAACCGTCTCGGCCAGCGCCGGAGAGGCAAGGGCAAGGCAGACGAAGGCAAGCGCACGCATGGCAATTCCTTTCGCGAATGGCGCCAGATTGGCGCGTCCCGCAGCGGCACGCAAGCGACGCCGCAGGTCGGGCGCAGACTTGCGCCGGCGCGGACCCCCTGCCACCGTCAGCGGCGAAGGAGTTCCCATGTCCACAGCCGCAGACCTGCCCGCCAACATCTCATCCACCCGTCACAGCCTGCCCAAGGTGGCCTGGGCAAAGGGCAGCTATCTGCATGATGTGAATGGGAAAACCTATATCGACGGCTCGGGCGGCCCGGCGGTCTACTGCCTTGGCCACGCCAACGAAGAGGTGAATGCGGCCATCATCGGCCAGTTGGGCCGCATCGCCCATGGCTACCGCTACAACTTCACCACCGACGCGCTGGAGGAGCTGACGGCGATCCTGCGGGAACGGACCGGGATGGCCGATATGGTCTTTGTCACCGGCGGGTCCGAGGCGGTGGAAAGCTGCATGAAGATCGCCCTGCAATACCAGACCGCCATCGGGCAAAAGACCCGCCGCCGCTTCATCTCACGCCAGCGGTCGTGGCACGGCAACACCCTGGGCGCGTTGGGACTTTCGGGTTTTGCCGAGCGGACGGCGCCGTTCGAGGGGGCATTCGTGCCGTCCATCAAGCTGTCGCCGGCCAATGTCTACCGCCCCGCCCCGGGCGCCACGGCGGCGACGGCGGGGGCGGCTTGTGCGGCGGAACTTGAGGCAGTGATCCTGCGCGAAGGGCCTGAAAACATTGCCGCTTTCGTGTTCGAGCCGGTGGTGGGCGCCGCCGGCGGCTGCGTGCCGGCCCCACCCGGCTATGCGGCGGCGGTGCGGGACATCTGCACGAAATACGGCGTGCTGATGGTCGCGGATGAGGTGATGTGCGGCGCCGGGCGCTGCGGCACCTGGCGCGCGCTGGAGGCGGATGGCGTGATGCCCGACATCATGTCGGTCGCCAAGGGGCTGGCGGGCGGCTATCAGCCGCTGGGCGCCGCGCTGGCCAGTGCGGCCATCAGCGAAGCGATCCACGATGCCCACGGCGCCTTTCAGACCGGCCACACCTTCACCGGCCACACGGCGGCCTGCGCGGCGGGGGTGGCGGTGCAGAAAATCGTGGCACGCGAAGGGCTTGTGTCCCGGGTCGCCGGCAATGAGGCGCGGCTGAAACAGGGTCTGGCCGATGCTTTCGCCGGGGTCGAGGCGGTGGGCGACATTCGCGGCAGGGGCCATTTCATTGCCGCCGAACTGGTGGCCGACCGCGCCAGCAAGACGCCCTTCCCGGCCGAACGGAAGCTTTACATGAAGATCCGCGAGGCGGCTTTGGAGAACGGGCTGATCTGCTATCCGGTGGGCGGCAATGTCGATGGGGTGAACGGCGACATCGTCATTCTGGCGCCGCCCTACAACGCCACGGATGATGAGCTGGGTGAGATCATCGACAAGACGGCGCGGTCGGTGCGGCAGGTTCTGGCGGCCGAGGGGCTGGGCTAACCCTCTGCGTCCGCTGGATTTACCGGCGGACACCGGCCGTTTCGGCGCGTCTTTCCGGCGTCTTCTTTCTGTCTTCCTTCCGTCTCTACGCGCGGAGGGATCGGGGGGCGTCAACCATGCCGCCCGAATCCCGCCGGAACGAAAAAGGCGCCCCGCGACGGGGGCGCCTGAAAGGGGCTGTCTTGAAGATCAGCCCTTCTTGAGGCAGCGCTTGCCCAGCACTTCGGCGATCTGCACCGCGTTCAGCGCCGCGCCCTTGCGCAGGTTGTCCGAGACGCACCACAGCGAGATGCCGTTTTCCACCGTCGAGTCCTGGCGGACGCGGCTGATGAAGGTGGCGTAGTCGCCCACGCATTCGACGGGGGTGACGTAGCCGCCGGCCTCGCGCTTGTCCACCAGCATGACGCCGGGGGCTTCGCGCAGGATGTCCTGGGCTTCCTGCCAGTCGAGCGAGTCTTCGAACTCGATGTTGATGGCCTCGGAGTGGCCGACGAAGACCGGCACGCGGACGCAGGTCGCGGTGACCTTGATCGCGGGGTCGAGGATTTTCTTGGTCTCGGCCACCATCTTCCACTCTTCCTTGGTCGAGCCGTCATCGAGGAAGACGTCGATATGGGGAATGACGTTGAAGGCGATCTGCTTCGAGAACTTGGTGGGCTTCACTTCGTCCACCGGGTTGTAGATGGCCTTGGTCTGATCCCAAAGCTCATCAATGCCGGCCTTGCCCGCGCCCGAAACCGACTGATAGGTCGCGACGACGACGCGCTTGATCTTTGCGCGGTCATGCAGCGGCTTCAGCGCCACCACCATCTGCGCGGTCGAGCAGTTGGGGTTGGCGATGATGTTCTTGGCCTTGTAGCCGTCCACCGCCTCGGCGTTCACTTCCGGCACCACCAGCGGAACCTGCGGGTCGTAGCGGTAGAGCGAGGAGTTGTCGATCACCACGCAGCCCGCCGCAGCGGCCTTGGGCGCGTAGATCTTGGTCGCGTCCGAGCCAACCGCGAACAGCGCGATGTCCCAGCCGGTGAAGTCGAAAGTGTCCAGGTCCTTGGTCTTGATAGTCTTGTCGCCAAAGCTGACTTCGGTGCCGAGCGATTTGCGCGACGCCAGCGCAGCAATCTCGTCCACCGGGAACTCGCGCTCGGCGAGGATGTTCAGCATTTCGCGGCCCACGTTGCCCGTGGCACCCGCGACGACGACTTTGTAGCCCATCGGGGTAACTCCAATTGTTGTCCAAGACCGTTCAGGGACGGCGCCCCATAGCGCAAAGGGTGCGGTGGGGAAAGCGGATTCGCGCGGGGTGTGGGGCTTAGGCCGCAGGCGCCAGGGCAAAGCGGGGATCGCGGGCGATCAGGCTTTCCACAAAGGCCCGCTCGGCCGCGAAATCATGCGGCACCTGCGCGGCGGTGCGGCGCCCCGACAGCGAGAGCGAGGCGAAGAAATCGAAGCCATAAAGCGTGACGGCGGCGGCCGGGCTGCGCGACAGAAGGTCGATCAGCATGAGGCCCGTGGTGGGCGGCGCGCCGAGGAGGTCGGCGAGGGCGCGGAAGCGGTTCAGCGCCGGCATGTGGAAGCCCGGGCTGGTGGCCACGGCAAAGGGCAGGCGCTTGCGCTTGGGGCTCATCCACAGGATGCGGGCGGGGTGAAGTCGCGCCAGATCGGTTGCCGGGATCGAGGTGGCAAGTGCAAGGATATCGGTGCGCGTGCCATGACTTTCCGCGGCGGGGATGGGCGCGCGGTTGATGCGGATGACCAGACCGGCGGCGTCGATGGCAGGCCCGTGGCGGCTGCCGGCAAGGCTGCGGGCATTGCCGACCAGCGCCACCGTGCGGCCGGCAAGGCTGGCCATCAGCGCGGCCTCGGGGGCGGAGAGGCGCTGCAGCGCCGCCTCGTCCCGCAGGGTGCGGGCCAGCAGGAAGGACAGCCGGTTCATGGCTGCGCCAGAAGGCGGCGGTAAAGGCTGATCAGGGCCTCGGCCTCGGCCGCGATGTCGAAATGCGCGGCGACATGGGGGCGGGTGGCGGCGGCCATCTGCGCCAGTTGCGCGGGGTCTGCCAGCAGCCGGTCCAGCGCGGCGGTCAGGGCGGGCGGATCGGCCGGCGGCACCAGAAGGCCGGTCACGCCATCGGCCACCTGATCGTCGAAGGTGCCGACGCCGGCGGTGGCGATGACCGGCACGCCGCAGGCCATCGCCTCGGCCGGGGTTAGGCCGAAGCCCTCGTAATGCGAGGGGGCGACGTAAAGCGACAGGTCGGAATAGGCGGCAGGCATCCGGTCAAGCCCGGCTTCGGGGCGGAAATGGATGCGGCTTTCAAGCCCCGCGGCGGCGATCATCGCGCGCAGGTCGGCGGCAAATCCGGCCTCTTGCGGCATGATCCGGCCCATGATCACCGCGCTCCACCCCGGATGGGCCGGCAGGACGGCGATCAGCGCCTGCACCAGATCGCGGGTGCCCTTCTTTTCGCGGATGCGCCCGAAGCAGCCGATCAGCCGCTGACCGGGCAGCGCGAAGAAGCCGGGCGGCTGCGGGGCGAAGGCGGCCGTGTCGATGCCATGCGGGATCAGCGTGGTTTCAATCGCGGCCGGCATGACGGCGGCATTGCGGGTGCCGGTGGCGACAAGCGCGCTGCAATGGCCGATCAGCCAGCGCGTCCAGCCCGACCGGACGCGGGGCGAGGATGAGGTGAAGATCATCCGCAGGTCGCTCCGCAGAATGCGCTTCAGCACCACGCCCGCCAGAAGGTCCGAGTTGCGCCGGGCATGCCAGACGCGGGGGCGGCGGGGCAGGAAGGGGATGCGCCACAGCGGCACATGCGGCAGGTCCGGCGGCAGGCCGGGGCCGGTGGTGACGATGCCGATCCGGCGGGCCTGAATGGGCACCAGCCGCAGCACCGTCGCCGTCACACCCGACAGGCGCCGCTTGAGGTTCGGGGCGATCACCTCGATCTGGTCGGGGCTGGGGGCGGGCATGGCTGCATTTCCTGAAAGG
>JACZKR010000065.1 GCA_014859945.1 Paracoccaceae bacterium
CGCCACCACCGCCGCGGCCCGGCCGATCCGGGGCAGGCGGCCGGACAGGGCCAGCGCCGCCAGAACGTCCATCGACAGAAGCGCCAGCGCCGCGGCCAGAAGCCAGCCGGCCAGCGGTTGGGCGCGCGGCGCCTCAAGCCCCTCAACCCGCGCGCCGGCGGGCCAGGTGGCGGGTGTCAGCGCCTGCCCGGCGGGCAGCGCGTTGATGGCCACCAGCCGGTCTTCGTGGCGGTAAAGACCGGGCGGCGCGGCCGCGCCCGGCCCTTCGGTCAGCGCAAGGGCCAGCGCATCGCCCGGAACGCCCCCGAGTGCCCCGGCCTCGGCCGGCTGGCCATAGCCGTCCAGCAGACGCTCGGGCACCCAGGTCAGCCCCTTGATGTCGCCGGCTTCGGCGCCGCCGGCGCGGGCGGAAACCGCTAGCCGTTCCAGCATCTGCATGAACAGGCCCGACAGGGGCAGGTTCGACCATTCGGCATTGGCGGTGACATGGAACAGCACCACCTGCCCCTGACCCACCGTCTTGCGGGTCACCAGCGGCGTGCCGTCATCCAGCGCGGCGATGGTGCGTTCGGTCAGGTCGGGGCCGGGCTGGGCCAGAACCTGCTCGGTCACCGTCACGTCATCGGGCACCGGCAGGCCGTGGAAGGGCGAGCCTTCGGGGAAGGGTGCAAGGGGTTTGGGCTGATCCCAGCTCATCGCGCCGCCGACGGCCCGGCCGCCTTCGCGCAGACGCACCGGCAGAAGCGGGTCTTCGTCCATGCGCGACAGGTCGCTGGCCGCAAGACGGGGCCCGGCAAAGCGCAACAGCAGCCCGCCTTCATCCAGCCAGTCCAGCACGCCGTCCTGTTCGGTCTGGGTCAGCCGGGCGACATCGGCCAGAATGATCACGTCGGGCTTCGCGGGCAGCACATCGGCCAGACTGCCTTCGATCAGTTCGGCGGTGGGGGCAAGGGCCTGCCGCAGATAGTGGGTGGGCGCCAGAAGCTGCAGCCCCTCACGGTCGGCGCTGCCAGAGATCAGCGCCACCTTGCGGCGTTTCAGGCTGTCATCCGACAGGGCCACGGCGCCGGCGGTGCGCTGGCCGATCAGCTCGAACCGGGTGATGCGGTTGCGCAGTTCGGGCGGCAGGTCCAGCGCGGCTTCGGCCTGCGCCGCGCCCGGCGCGAAGGACAGGGGGACGCGCGCCAGTTCCCGCTCGATCCCGGCGGGATCGGGGCCGCGCGCCGCAACCTCGACCTGCGCGGCATCGGCCGAGGGCAGACGGGCGCCCGCCACGGTGATCTTGCCATCGACAAAGCGCGGCGGGTGCAGCGCAAAGACCGGCCGGGGCGAGGCCAGAACCGTCAGCCCGCCCCGCGCCTGCAGGGCCGAGCTCAGCGTCTCCTGCCCCGGATGGGTCAGGCCATCGGTCAGCCACAGGGTTTCAAAACCGCCTTCGGGCAGCACATTGGTCCAAGGGCCGACATCGGCGGGAAGCCATGGTTTCGGCACCATGGCGGCAAGGCGCCCGCGCCAGTCTTCAGCCTTTGCGAAGGCAAGAGGGGCCGGCGCCTCGGCCAGTTGCGCCACGGCGACCAGCCGCCCGGCGCGGCCCGCAGCATCCAGTGCGGCCATGGCCCTGTCCATCCGGCGGGGCCAGTCGCGCGCATCGGCCCAGCCGCCGTCGATCACGATCAGCAGCGGCCCGGTGCTTTCGGCGCGGGGTTCGGGGTTCAGGACCGGCCCGGCAAAGCCCAGGATCGCCGCCGCCACCGCAAGGGCGCGCAGAAGAAGCAGCCACCACGGCGTCTTGTCGGCCTGACGCTCCTCATCCTGCAGGCCCAAAAGCAGGGCCACGCCGGGAAAGCGGCGGCGGATCGGCGCGGGCGGCACGGCGCGCAACAGCAGCCACAGGACGGGCAGCGCGATCAGGCCCAGAAGCAGCCATGGCGCGGTAAAGGCGATGGGGCCAAGGATCATCGGCCGCCCTCCAGCGCGCGGTAGGCCCAGAGAAGCCCCGCCTGCGCCGGCTGCCCGGTGTGGTGGCAGCCATAATGCCAGCCGACGGCGCCGGCCAGCACCTGAAGCCGGTCCTTGCGTTCGGCCAGACGGGCCAGATAGCGGCTGCGCAGCTCACCCGCGCTTTGGGTTTCGTGGCGCAGACCACCGCCCATGGATTCGAAAATCGTGCGGCCGTCGAAGGGGAAATCCTCTTCGGCCGGGTCAAGCACCTGCAGCAGAAGCCCGGTCACGCCGCGTTCGGCCGCTTCGGTCAGTGCCTTTTCCAGCCCGTCCAGCGGCCCGAGGAAATCCGACAGGAAGACCGCGCGGCCATGCGGCACCAGACCCGCGGCCACCGGGGCGCCGTAGTCGGACGGGTCTGGCTGTTCCAGCCGGGCGGCCAGGGTGACCACCTGCGCGCGGCCGGGTTTCGGCGCATCGCCGCCGGTCAGCCCCACCCGTTCCCCGCCCCGCAGCAGCAGAACCGCCAGCGCCAGCGCCAGAAGTTGCGCGCGATCGGCCTTGGCCGGCCGGTCCCTGGCGCCGGAAAAGCCCATGGATCGCGCCCGGTCCACCCAAAGCGTCACCGACTGCGCGGCCTGCCATTCCCGCTCGCGCACGAAATGCGCGTCCGACCGGGCCGAGCGGCGCCAGTCGATGCTGCGGGCGGCATCCCCGGCATGGGCCGGGCGATACTGCCAGAATTCATCGCCCTGACCGGCCCGCCGCCGCCCGTGTTCGCCCAGCATCACGGTGCGGGCCAGATGGTCGGCCTCGGCCAGAAGCGCGGGCAGCGCCTGCCCGAGCGTTTCGGCCCGGGCGCGGAGATCGGGGGCAAGGCTCAAGCGGCAGCCTCAAGCCGCAGCGCCTGCTGCACGGTGCGTTCGATCAGGCCCGAAAGGGTTTCGCCCCGCGCGCGGGCGGCGAAAGACAGCGCCATCCGGTGTTCCAGCACGGGTTTTGCCATGGCCGCCACATCGGCGATGGAAGGCGCAAGCCGCCCGTCCAGCAGCGCCCGCGCCCGGACCGTCAGCATCAGCGCCTGCGCCGCGCGCGGCCCCGGACCCCACGAAAGCGATCCGGCCAGCGCGGCGCCTTCCGCCTCACCGGGGCGGCAGGCGCGGACCAGATCAAGGATCGCCTCGACCACGCTGTCACCCACCGGCATCCGCCGGATCACCGACTGCGCCGCGATCAGGCCTTCGGCATCAAAGACGGCATGGGCCTGCGTTTCGGTCGCGCCGGTGGTGGCCAGAAGGATGGCCTTTTCCGCCTCGCGGCTGGGATAATCGACATCGACCTGCAGAAGGAAGCGGTCAAGCTGGGCTTCGGGCAGGGGGTAGGTGCCCTCTTGCTCGATGGGGTTCTGGGTGGCCAGAACGTGGAACGGGCGGCCAAGCGGGCGGTGCTGGCCGGCGATGGTGACCTCACGTTCCTGCATCGCCTGCAGAAGCGCCGACTGGGTGCGCGGCGAGGCGCGGTTGATTTCGTCGGCCATCAGAAGCTGGCCGAAAACCGGCCCTTCAAGGAAGCGGAAGGCGCGGCTGCCGTCGGCGGCGGTTTCCAGCACTTCGCTGCCCAGAATGTCGGCCGGCATCAGGTCGGGCGTGAACTGGATGCGGTTGGCCTTCAGCCCCATGACGGTGGAAAGCGTGTCGACCAGCAACGTCTTGCCCAGCCCCGGCAGGCCGACCAGCAGGGCGTGACCGCCGCAGACAAGGGCGGCAAGCACCTGATCCACCACCTTTTCCTGCCCGATGAACCGCCCGGCGACCGAGGCGCGCGCACGGCCCAGACGTTCGGCCAGCGCCTCGATCTCGGCAACAAGCGTGGTGGGATCGCTCATGACATTCCTCCGCCGGGTTCTATATTGTGCCATATGAAGGAAAACTGGTGCCGGGCACAAATGCCAAAAGCCGACGAGACACAAATGATCGTGAAACCCTCGGCAGAGGGGCTGGCGGCGTCGGCCAAGGCGGCGTCGAATAAGGGGCCGCCCCCGGTTCATCTGTGGAACCCGCCCTATTGCGGTGATCTGGATATCCGCATCGCGCGGGACGGGACCTGGTTCTACCTTGGCACGCCGATCGGGCGGATGCCTTTGGTCAAGCTGTTCTCATCCATCCTGAAGCTCGAGGACGGGCGGTATTATCTGGTCACCCCGGTTGAAAAGGTGGGCATCCGGGTGGATGACGCGCCGCTTCTCGCCGTGGATTTCGAGGTGTCGGGGCAGGGCCGCGATCAGGCGATCCGCTTTGTGACAAAGACCGAGGATGAGGTGACGGCCGGCGCCGAAAACCCGATCCGCGTCGTGCGCGACCCCGAAACGGGCGAGCCTTCGCCCTATGTCCACGTCCGCCGCGGGCTTGAGGCGCTGATCGACCGCAAGAGTTTCTATCGTCTGGTCGAGCTTGGGACGCAGGAAAGGCTTGACGGGCAGGACTGGTTCGGACTCTGGTCATCCGGCCAATTCTTCCCGGTGATCCCTGCTTCCGAACTGACCTGATGCCCCGTTTCGCTGCCAATCTGACCTTCCTGTTCTCCGAAGTCCCGCCGCTTGACCGGCCGGGTCTGGCGGCGCAGGCGGGATTTGACGGGGTGGAGATTCTCTTTCCCTATGACCAGTCGGTGAAAGACTGGGCGGCGGCGCTGGCCGGCCTGCCCTTGGTGAACCTGAACACTTGGCCGGGCGACTGGGCGGCGGGCGACCGGGGCTTTGCCGCGCTGCCCGGCGAAGAGGCGCGGTTCCGTGACAGCTTCCTGCGCGCGGCCGATGTGGCCGAGCGGCTGGGCTGCCCCCGGGTGCATGTGATGGCAGGCGTGGCCCGTGGTCCGGCGGCCGAGCAGACCTTGGCCGACAACCTGAACTGGGCCGTCGCACAGGCGCCTGACCTGACACTGCTGCTGGAGCCGATCAACGCCGACGACATGCCGGGCTATTTCCTGAACGATTTCGATCAGGCCGCGCGGATTCTGGACGATCTGGCGCTGCCGCAGGTGGGGCTGCAGTTCGATCTGTGGCATGCCGCGCGCATCCACGGCAGCGCGCAAGGCGTGTGGGAACGGCACCGCAACCATATCGCCCATGTCCAGATCTCGGGCTTTCCCGGCCGGAATGAACCGGGCGGCGGCGGCTTTGACCTGACGGCGATGTGCGCCGAACTGGATCAGGGCGACTGGCCGGGCTGGGTGGCGGCCGAATACCGGCCCGCACGCGCCACGGTGCATGGTCTGGCCTGGCTTCAGGCGCTGAAATCGCGCAGCCGGCCCATCGGCGACTGACCGGCGGGGCCTGAGGCTTCCTGCCGCCTTGCCATTGCGGCGGCTTGGCCCCAGATAGGGGCAGGATACAGGAGACGCCCATGCAACCCGGCAACAAGTTTTTCGACGACATGTCGCGCCTGATGACCTCGGCCATGGGAGTGGCCCAGGGCGCGCGGACCGAGGCCGAGACCGCGATGAAAAGCTGGATGGACCGCTGGCTGGCCGACCGCGATTTCGTCACGCGCGAGGAATTCGACGCGGTAAAGGCCATGGCGCAGAAGGCGCGTGAGGAGAACGCCGCGCTGGAAGCCCGTATTGCCGCGCTTGAGGCGAAGGCAGCCAAGTAACTGCGCGGTTTGCTGCCGGCCCCGAACCCCGGTTTTGGCGTGCAGGCGCCGGGCAGAATGGGCCGGGGTTATAATTCTGCAGATCGTGCGCATCTTTCTAGGGTGTCCATCACACCACAGGAGGATGACATGCAACAGCAAGCCCTTATGACCGGAACCGACCGCAGCACCCGCGCCATGGTGTCCAGCAAGGATGTCAACGGCACCGCGGTTTACAGCCCCGGCGGCGACCATCTGGGCCATGTTGACCATCTGATGATCGACAAGGCCTCGGGTCAGATCGGCTATGCCGTGATGGCTTTCGGCGGGTTTCTGGGGGTCGGGCAGGACCACACGCCTGTCCCCTGGCGCAAGCTGCGCTTCGATACCGGCCTTGGCGGCTATGTGACCGACATCACCCGCGACCAGCTGGAAAAGGCGCCGAAGCCGCCGGCCGACTGGTCGGAAAGCCACGCCTGGCGCCAGCGGGCCTATGATTACTACGGCATGCCCTACTACTGGTAAGACCGGGCCGGCAGGCTGAACGGCAAGGCCCCGCTTCGGCGGGGCCTATTCCGTCAGCCGCCCCCAGAGGTCATATTCACCCGCTTCTTCGACCTGCACCGCCACCATGTCACCGGGCGCGAGGCCTTCGAAACCCTCGTCGATGAACAGGTTGCCGTCGATTTCGGGCGCGTCGGCCATGGTGCGGCAGGTGGCGCCTTCGTCGTCCACCTCATCCACGATCACCTGGATGACGCGGCCGACCTTGGCGGCCAGCTTTGCCTCGGAAATGGCTTGGGCCTTTTCCATGAAGCGGTCCCAGCGGTCTTGCTTCACCTCGGCCGGAACATGGTCGGGCAGGTCGTTTG
This sequence comes from Paracoccaceae bacterium, assembly GCA_014859945.1. Classification (GTDB taxonomy): domain Bacteria; phylum Pseudomonadota; class Alphaproteobacteria; order Rhodobacterales; family Rhodobacteraceae; genus Fuscibacter. The sequence continues at coordinate 6,443 of JACZKR010000065.1, forward strand.
AACGGGCGCCGGCGACATTTTCGTACTGGAAGCAGCCCACGCGGTCCAGCTGCGCCTCATCCAGCCAGTCCAGCAGCGTCTGGAACTCGGCCTCGGTCTCGCCTGGGTAGCCGACGATGAAGGTGGACCGCAGGGTGATATCGGGGCAGGCGGCACGCCAGGCGGCGATTTCGTCCAGCGTCCTGGCCGCGGCAGCGGGCCGGGCCATGCGTTTCAGCGTGTCGGGATGGGCGTGCTGGAACGGGATGTCCAGATAGGGCAGCACCAGCCCCTCGGCCATCAGCGGGATCAGGTCGCGGACATGCGGATAGGGATAGACATAATGCAGCCGCACCCAAGCGCCGAGCGAACCCAGATCGCGGGCAAGATCGGTGATATGGGCGCGGTGTTCGCGCCCGTCGCGGCCGGCGGTGGTGGCGTGCTTCACGTCAACCCCATAGGCCGAAGTGTCCTGCGAGATCACCAGAAGTTCCTTCACCCCGGCCTCGACCAGCTTTTCCGCCTCACGCAGCACGGCGTGGGCGGGGCGGCTGACCAGCCTGCCGCGCATGTCGGGGATGATGCAGAACTTGCATTTGTGATTGCAGCCTTCGGAAATCTTCAGATAGCTGTAATGCCGGGGGGTCAGCTTTACCCCCGTCGCCGGCAGAAGATCGACAAAGGGATCGGGCGCGGGCGGCACGGCGGTATGCACCGCGTCCAGCACCGCCTCATACTGATGGGGGCCGGTCACGGCCAGCACCTTGGGATGGGCGCCGGTGATGTATTCCGGCTCGGCGCCAAGGCAGCCCGTCACCAGAACCCGGCCGTTTTCGCGCAGCGCCTCGCCAATCGCCTCAAGGCTTTCGGCCTTGGCCGAGTCGAGAAACCCGCAGGTGTTGACGATCACCGCATCGGCGCCCTTGTAATCGGGGCTGATCGCATAGCCCTCGGCCCGCAGGCGGGTCAGGATGCGTTCGCTGTCCACCAGCGCCTTGGGGCAGCCAAGGCTGACCATGCCGATGGTCGGCTGGCCGGGGCGCCGCGCGTCGGGCACGGTGGCGCGGGCAAGATCGGGGCGAAGGTTGGGCGGGTTCTGCGACATTGGCGGGATATAGCGGGGAAGGCGGGCGCTGTTAAGGGGCCGCCTTTGTCCCCCCGTTGCTCCGCATGGCGAATTGATGCCAAGGCGGCCACAGGCCCTTGCATGGCGGGCCGGTGGGCATAGACTCAAGCCGTAGTGGTGAGGGAGGGTGTGATGCGCTGGATCGTCCGTCTGGTGGGGGCTCTGGTCGTGCTGGTCCTTCTGGCCCTTGGCGCGGTGGCGCTGATTCCGGCCGAAAGGATCGCGGGGCTCTTCATCGGCAAGTTCGAAACGCTGACGGGGCGGAACCTGACGCTGGAAGGCTCGGTCAGTCCCAGTTTCTGGCCGGTGCTGGGTGCGCGGACCGGAACGGTGACCATCTCGAACGCTGAATGGTCGGATGCCGGCCCGATGATGCAGGCCGAGGCGCTGGAGATCGGCGTCGATCTGGCGGCGCTGATCGCCGGCGAGGTGCGGATCACCGGGGTTGAGGCGGTGAACCCCCGGCTGGTGCTGGAACGGTCGCGCGACGGGCAGGAAAACTGGGTCTTCGGCGGCTCGGCCGGCGGCACGGTGACCACCGATACCCCCGGCGTCGGCACCCCCTTCACGCTGGAAAAAGGCGTGATCCGGGGCGGCACGCTGATCTTCATCGACCACCGCAGCGGTACGCGGACGGAACTGACCGGCATGGAGGCCGAACTGGCCATCCCCGATTATGAGGGCGAGGCGCAGGTCAGCCTTTCGGCGATGCGCGGCGGGCAGGCCTTCACGGCCGATGTAACGCTGGGCGCTTTCCGCAGCTTTCTGGACGGCCAGGTCGGCCCGGTGGAACTGGCGCTGACCGCTGGCAAGGCGAAGGCCAGCTTCTCGGGCCGCGCCGGCTGGAACCCGGTGGCGGGTGAAGGCGCGCTGACCGCCGATCTGGGCGACCTGACCGAAATCGCGGCGCTGGCGGGCATCACCCGGCCCGCCCTGCCCGAGGGGCTGGGCGCCCGCCGCGTATCGGTCGAGGGGCAGACGACCGTCACCGATGCCGGGTCGGTCCACCTGCGCGGCGCGGCGCTGCAACTGGACGATACCGCGCTGACCGTCGATGCCGATCTGACCACGGCGGGTG
>JACZKR010000066.1 GCA_014859945.1 Paracoccaceae bacterium
ATGCCCAGCGTGTCGCGAATCTCGCGGTGGGCCTGAACCGCCAGCAGGCTGTGACCGCCAAGGGCAAAGAAGTTGTCGCGGCTGCCGACCTTGGGCACGCCCAGCACCTTCTGCCAGATCGCGGCAAGCTGCACCTCGATCCCGGTTTCGGGGGCGACAAAGGCCTCGGTCGGGGCGGCGCTGGCCATGCCGGGGGCGGGCAACGCCTTGCGGTCCACCTTGCGGTTGGGGGTCAGCGGCAGGGCCGCCATCGCCACGAAATGGGCGGGGACCATATGTTCGGGCAGATGGGCGGCCAGCGCGGGGCGCAGCGCGGATTCCTTTGCCGCGCCTGTCACATAGGCCACCAGCCGCAGATCGCCAGGCGTGTCTTCACGCGCGATGACAACGGCCTGCGTGACGCCGGGCTGGGCTTCTAGCGCGGCCTCGATCTCTCCCAACTCAATCCGGTAACCGCGCAGCTTCACCTGAAAATCGGCCCGTCCGATGTAGTCAAGCCGCCCGTCCGCCCGCCAGCGCACCAGGTCGCCCGTCCGGTACATCCGCGCGCCCCAGGGGCAGGCGCGGTCAGCCGTGACGAAGGGATCGGGGCGGAAACGCTCTGCCGTCAGGTCATCGCGCTGCCAGTAGCCGCGCGTCACGCCATCGCCGCCGATCCACAGCTCACCGGCCACGCCGGGGGGAACCGGCTGCAAGGCGTCGTCCAGCACATACATCTGCTGGTTGGCCAGCGGCCGGCCGATGTTCTGCACCGGCTCGGGCATGCCCACCTCATCGACGCTGGACCAGATGGTGGTTTCGGTCGGGCCATACATGTTCAGGATGCGCGCGCCAGTGGCCTTGCGCAGATCGGCCACCTGGGTGCCCGCCAGCGCCTCCCCCCCCAGCATCAGGGTGCGGAGGCCTGAAAGGGCCATGCGCGCCTCATCGTTCAGGGCGATCATCCGGGCCATCGAGGGGGTGCATTGCAGATGGGTCACGCCGTGGCGCAGGATCTGGGCGGCGATCGAGAAATCGTCGGCCTCTACCCCGCCGCCGGCATTGGCCAGACGCACCACTTCGGCCAGCGGATAAAGCCCCTCCATCACCTTTTCGGGCGCGATGCCGTAGTCGATCAGGCAGGCCACCTCGCCCACGCCGATGCGTTTCAGCTGTTCCACCCGGGCCAGCGCATCTTCGACGGTGCCGAACAGGCCCGAATCCTCAAAGTAGCGATGGAAGGCGAAGTCGAGGATCGCGGCGTTTTCTTCATCCGACAGAGTGCGCAGGTCGATTTCCATCGGGTTCGTCACGCCCTGCGGCTTCTTGAAGGCGGGGAAGGCCCAGGCATATTGCTTCACCAGCCCCACGGCAGCGGCCAGATAGGCCTTCATCGGACCTTCGGCGACGCGGCGCACCTGCTCACGGTCGCGGCCGACATAGGTGTGCAGCATCAGCGTGACGGTGAAATCGGCCGGATCGTGGCCGGCCTTGCGCAGCGCGGCATGGTAGATGGCGATCTTGCCCGCGACCTCATCAACCGACTGGCCCAGAAGGTGGGTCAGCACGTTCGCCCCCATCTCTCCGGCCTCGCGCCAGGTGTCGGGGTTGCCGGCGGTGGTCACCCAAAGCGGCAGTTCCTTTGACACCGGCCGGGGCTGGCTGCGCACGGTAAAGGGCGTGCCGTCCGCCTTGGGAAAATCGACCCCCTCGCCGCGCCACAACCGCCGCACCTGATCGGCGGCGGCATACATGGCGGCCTTGTTGGCGGGCGGAGTGTTTTCGGGGCGCAGCACGAAATCCTCGGGCTGCCAGCCGGATGCGATGGCCAGTCCGGCGCGGCCGTTCGTCAGATTGTCGATCACCGCCCATTCCTCGGCGATCCGCGCGGGATGGTGCAGCGGCACCACGCAGGACCCGGCGCGCACGCCGATGTTCTTCGTGACCGCAGCCACGGCGGCGCCGGTGACCGAGGGGTTGGGGTAAGGCCCGCCGAAGGCGTGGAAATGCCGTTCGGGTGTCCAGACGGCCACGAAACCGTGGCTGTCGGCGAATTTCGCGCCCTCGATCAGTAGTTCATATTTCCGGGGGCCGGCGCCGTCGTCATTGCCCCAATAGTAGATCGAGAAATCCATCTTCTTGGCACTGGCGATGCGCCCCGACGACACCAGCGCGCGGTTTTCGTCGGAAGAGATCACCACCTTGAAGCCGCGCGCCAGCGTCCAGAACAGCTCAAGCACCGAGATGTCGAAGGACAGCGAGGTGACGGCCAGCCAGACCCCGCCATCAGGGCCGATGCGGTCATCCATGCCGGTGAAGAAGTTGGCGACGTTGCGGTGTTCGACCATTACCCCCTTGGGCCGGCCGGTCGAGCCGGAGGTGTAGATCATATAAGCCAGATCGCCGGGGCCGACGCCGGTTTCGGGGTTGGTCGCCGGGGCCGCGGCAAGGCGGCCGTCGGTATCAATCTCCAGAACCCGGGCCGTATGGGGCGGCAGGGGCAGGCCGGATTGGCTGATGACCACGGGGCAGGCGGAATCTTCCAGATAAAGCGCGATGCGGTCGGCGGGATAGGCCGGGTCCATCGGCACATAGGCACCGCCCGCCTTCTGGATGGCCAGCGCGCCGACCACCAGATCAAGGCTGCGGCGGCAGTGCAGCCCCACCAGCGTGCCCGGCCGCACCCCCATGGAAATCAGCACATGGGCGGCGCGGTTGGCGCGGGCGTTCAGCTGAGTATAGGTCAGGCTTTCGCCCTCACAGACCAGCGCCACGGCATCGGGGGTGCGGGCCACCTGGGCTTCAAACGCATGGTGGACGCATTGCGGCGCGCGGGGGGCGGCGGTGTCATTCCATGCGGTCAGAAGCTTGGCGCGTTCGGCGTCGGACATGGCGGGCAGGTCGGCCACGGGTGTATCGGGCGCGGCTAGTGCGATCAGCCCGGCGACGTGGGCGATGCGTGCGGCCAGCGCCTGCGCTTCGTCTTCCGACAGGCGGGCGGCGTCGTAGTGCATCGCCATCGGCGTCAGGGTGAGAACCGCGCCGGCCACCGGCTCTGCGTCGGACAGCGCCAGTTGCGGCGGCGCGATGCTCTGCAGCGCAGGGTCGCGCGTCATCAGGTCCAGCGGGAAAGCAGGCGTGGCGCGGGCGGCGTCCAGCGCCCCATCCAGCGCGGCGCGGGCATCCGACAGGCTGCCCCGCGCGGCCAGCGGCAGCGGCACCCAAGCCGACAGATAGCCCGGCAGGCCCGCCCCGCCGAAGGCC
>JACZKR010000067.1 GCA_014859945.1 Paracoccaceae bacterium
GAAGTAACGTGACCCACAAACCGTGAAGCTGACACCTACATCATCGGGTCTCCCCTAGTAGGCCGATATGCTGCGATTACGACGCCGATGCGCCCAAACCGCCCGCATATCCCTTCATTCATAAAAATGTCAAAGAGCGCGGACACAAAAACAACCGAACCGCCAATCCCTTGGCGCGTCCTGCAGCCTTGCCTCCAGAGTTTCTTGCGGCAGCTTCCGCTGCCGGCCCGCTGGTTCCGTCTGCGTTTCCGCGTCTGGTCCGTTTCGGTGAGGCGGTATTTACGTCCGGGGTCCGGGGTCCGCAAGAGGAAAAATCGGGCTTCGTGACGATTTTTTGTCGGTCAGGGTCTGCAACCCATGTTTTCTTGGTGATTTTTCTTCCGCCCCGCCCCATCATCTGCGGCCTGCGCTGCGACGCGCAGGCCCTTCCGCCGCCCGATCTGTGGATAACTCAAGCGAATCCAGCGGCTTGGTGGGTGATTTGCCCCCCTGCGACCGTCAGCGCGATTCCCGTGGCCCCGATTCCTTCCGCCGGAATCGCCTCGATATCGCCGTCGATCAGCACCAGATCAGCCGCCAGTCCCGGCACCAGACGCCCGGTCAGCCCCTCCAGATGCGCGGCCCAGGCCCCGCCGGCGGTATAGGCCCGCAGCACCGTCATCAGATCGACCCGTTCATCCTGGCAGCCGTCAAAGGGAACCCGCGTCAGCGCCGCCTGAATGCCGCGCATCACGCTCACATCCGTCACCGGCCAGTCCGAGGCGAAGGCCAGTGGCGCGCCGTGATCGGCCAGCGTCTTCCACAGATAGGCGTCGGGCCAGCGGGAACGGTGGAACACCGTCTCCATCGTGGACATCGGAAACTCCATCGCGCCCGGCGGATGGGGCGGCTGCACCGAGGCCGTGATGCCCAAAGCCCCCAGGCGCGGCACGTCGGCCCGGTCGATCAGCTCGATATGTTCGATGCGGTGGCGGCTGTCGCGCGGGCCGTTGCGCCGCGCCGCTGCCTCATAGCCGTCGATCGTCACCTGCACCGCCCCGTCGCCGATGGCATGGACCGCGATCTGCAGACCCCGCCGGTCGATCTCGGCGCAGATATCCTTGAAGCGTTCGGGGTCGAACAGCGGCTCGCCCCGCGTGGTCGTGCCGGGATAGTCCTGCAGCATATAGGCGGTGCGGCTGTCCACCACCCCGTCCTGGAACATCTTCACGAAGCCCGAAAACACCCAGTCGCCCGAACAGGCCGCCGTCATCGCCGTGGCACGGTCCAGTTCGGACAAATCCATATGGGGCTTCATGTGGAAGGGCACCTTGACCCGCGCCGTCAGCCGCCCCTCGGCCTCCATCTCCTGCAGCAGGCGCAGGGTGTAGAGGTTGCCGTCCATGTTGACCATCGAGGTGATGCCGTGTCGCGCGCAATGCGCCAGGCCCGCCGCCATCTTCTCCTTGTCGATGGCGCGCTGCGCCGCATCGGGCCAGGGGTCGGGTTCGCCGCCGGTGGCGATGCCCAGTTGCAGATGCAATTCGCCCCCCAGCGCCAGGATCGGGCTGAAGGCTTCGAACTCGCGCAGCTCGCCCGCCGCCGTGCCGTCAGGGGCCATCACCACCTCATGCCCGTGCGGCATCGCCGCACCGTGCAGCAAACCCGCCGCCGTCAGCGCGGCAGTGTTGGCCCAGACGGTGTGGTGGTCGGGCGACATCATGGCGATGGGCCGGTCGGCAATCACCCGGTCCAGATCGGTGCGCGTCACCGGTTCGCCCAGAATCTCATAGGCCGCGCCCTGCGCCATCAAGAGCGGCGTATGCGGATTGGCCGCCGCATAGGCGCGGAAGGCTTCGGCCAGCGCCTCGAACCCCATCACGCCGCCCAGCTGCAGCTGCGTCAGTTCATTGCCGCCCAACACCAGATGCAGATGGCTTTCGACAAATCCCGGCAGCGCCGTGCGCCCGCCCGCGTCGATCACCCGGGTTTCCGGCCCCGCCAGCGCCGCCACCTCATCCGCGCCGCCCACCGCCAGGATGCGCCCGCCCGCCATCGCCACCGCCGCGGCCCTTGGCCGGGCCTCGTCCATCGTCAGCACCTTCGCGTTGGTGACAATCAGATCGGCCTTCATGCCCGTCCCCTCTTTCATCTGTCTGCAAATATCCCGGGGTGAATGCGCCAAAGGCGCAGAGGGGCAGCGCCCCTTCTATGGTTGCCGCCCGTGATGCAAGTTGCTTTTGACGCTTCCTGAGGTGTGATCGAGTGCGGTCTTCTATCAGGCCTTTTGTGCGGCATTTCAGAAGCCGCTGGCCGGTATGGAGATCAGCGGATCGGGTCCAAATCTACCCTGCGAGCTTTCATACTCATGGGGGCGCACTGGTTTCCCCGACCCAGATCTGTTCGATCATTTGCCCATTCAGGTCATCGGCTTCCTACACCTCCCGTTGGCCGGCCTCAGGTTTAACTGCGAAACATGAACTTCACGCTGCAGTCATCTTTGCCGGTTCCCGGTAGTCTTCTTGTTTCATGAGCAGCGCCCAGATTTGCCGGGCCATTTTGTTTGCCAGCGCGATCGCCACCAACATCTTTGGCTTTCGTTCGAGCATCCGCGCCAGCCAGCTGCCCTCAGGAACACCGCGACGACCTCGAGGCGTGAGCCGTGTCATGGCGCCCATGATCAGCAGGCGCCTTATGTCCCCCTGCCCCGCTTTGGAGATTTTTCCAAGCCGCTGTTTGCCGCCCGAGGAATGCTGCCGCGGCACAATTCCAAGCCAGGCCGCAAAAGCTCGACCTGACTCAAAGGTCTCCATGGGTGGTGCGAAGGTTTCAACAGCAAGTGCAGTAAGCGGCCCCACTCCCGGTATGGTCTGCAGCCTACGCGTCACACTCGCCTGCGCTGACAGGGCGGTCGTCGTCCTCGTTCGGGCCTCGATACGGCCTGATTTTTCCGAGATCTGATCCAGCAGGTCGAGGCAATCCGCTAGAACCAGGGGATGCAGCCCATTGTCCGGATCACGCAGCAAGGCCTCGATGCGCCCCACGTGCGCGGCACCCGTGGGGAAAACATGCCCATGCTCATAGAGCACGCCACGCAGCGCATTGATCAGTTCAGTGCGTTGGCGGACAAGACGGTCGCGAGAGCGGAAAATTGCCGCGCGCGCCTGCTGTTCTTCCGTTTTCGGCTCTACAAACCGCATCTCAGGTCGCTGTGCCGCAACGACAATCGCCTCAGCATCGGCAGCGTCGTTCTTTTGTCTTTTCACGAACGGGCGCACGTACTGAGGCGCGATCAGTCGCACTTCATGGCCCAGTTCAGCCATCACCCGTGCCCAAAAATGCGCGCCGCCACAGGCTTCCATCACAACGACTGCGGGAGAATGGTCCGACATGAACTTAACGAACTGTGATCGGGTCAACTTCTTCCGAAACAGCACCTCGCCGGTCATCGCCGACCCGTGCAGCTGAAAGACAGACTTTGCCAAATCCACGCCAATCATAGTATCCATTATATGCCGTCCTCTCCGTTTTGTGGCTCTGAACACCACAATCTTGGCACATCGCGATGCCGTTTGGGGAGGGCGGCAACCATTCCATCTACCCTTTTTCCGCGACCCGTTCAGCCATCACGCAGAGCATCTCGAACATCAGGCTGATGCCAAGCCAGGCCGTCCCGCCCGAGGGGTCGAAGGGTGGCGAAACCTCGACCAGATCCGCCCCTACCACATCCAGCCCCCGCAGCCCGCGCGCCACTTGCAGCGCCTGCCACGAATTCGGCCCCCCCACCTCGGGCGTTCCGGTGCCGGGCGCAAAGGTCGGGTCCACGAAGTCGATGTCATAGGTCACATAAACCGGCCCCGCCCCCACGATCTCGCGCGCTTCAGTCATCACATCCTCGGCCCCGCGCGCGTGGAATTCGGCGATCGGGATGATGCGGATGCCGTTTGCCGCCGCAAAATCCCAGTCCTCACGCCCATAGGCCGTGCCGCGGATGCCGATCAGGCAGTAGCGTCTGGGGTCGATCAGCCCCTCTTCCACCGCGCGGCGGAACGGGGTGCCGTGGTTATAGCGCGAGGTGCCGAAGTAGATGTCGTTCAGGTCGGTATGGCTGTCGAACTGGATCATGCCCACGGGGCGCGATTTCGCCACCGCCCGCAGGATCGGCAGGCTGCACAGATGGTCGCCGCCCCCGGTCAGGGGCAGGATGCCCGCCGCGACCACCCGGTCATAGAACGCCTCCATCCGCGCCATCGAATCCATCAGATCGCCCGGATTGGGCGCCACATCCCCCAGGTCCGCACAACGCGCAAGGTCAAAGGGCGCCACCCAGGTCGCGCCGTTCTGCGCCCGGATCATGGTGGACAGGTCGCGCAACTGCCGCGGCCCGTGGCGCGGGCCGGGGCGGTTGGTCGTGCCGCCGTCCCAGGGCGCGCCGATCAGCCCGATCTGCACCTCGGCAAAGCGGGGGTGGTCAAAGCCCACATGCGGCAGGCGCATGAAGGTCGGCACCCCCGCGAATCGCGGCAGATCGAACCCCGACACCGGCCTGAAGAACCCGTCGCCTGCCATTGCCGTCCCCTTCTGCCTGCGATTCTCGGCCCCATATGATCAAATCGGCGGGGTCCTGTCTCCCCTTCCGCGGCAGCATCTGTCCCCTTCCCGACAGCGCGGCCGACTGCACGCTTGACCCCGCCCGCCGCTTGGGG
>JACZKR010000068.1 GCA_014859945.1 Paracoccaceae bacterium
GAAGTAACGTGACCCACAAACCGTGAAGCTGACACCTACATCATCGGGTCTCCCCTAGTAGGCCGATATGCTGCGATTACGACGCCGATGCGCCCAAACCGCCCGCATATCCCTTCATTCATAAAAATGTCAAAGAGCGCGAGGACAAAACAAACCGAGGCGCTAATCTCTTAGCGTTCCCCGAACCGCCTTGCCTTCAGATTTTCCGGTGTTCCACTTGGCTTTCGCCGTCGCTTCCTTCCGTCACCGTCGCTTCGTTTCCGCCTTTCAGCGTCTGTTCCGCTTCGGTGAGGGGGCTTTTACGGAGAGGCGCCGGGACCCGCAAGAGGAAAAAAGCAGGCCGTCGCAATTTTTTCGTCTTTCTGCATTTTCCCACAAAATCTTGGGGTTGGGCGCTGTCAGACCACCACTGACGCTGCGGATGCGCAATATCCTTGCGGCGATGCAGCGTGAATCAGGTGGTTTGTAACCGGCGCCCGGGGCGCGGCAGCAGCCGCACCGCCAGAAGCCCCCCGGTGATGGCCAGATAGATCAGCGATTCCGCCGTCCAGACCTTGCCGATCATCACGAAATGCACCGCGCCCAGCGCGATGGCGGGATAGGCCAGCCGGTGCAGCTGCCGCCAGGCCGCGGCCCCCATCCGCCGCAGCGCCCCGTCGGAAGAGGTCAAGGCCAGCGGAATCAGCATCAGCAGCCCCGCGAATCCCACCAGGATATAGGGCCGCTTCCACAGGTCTTCGGCGATTTGCCCCCAGCGCAGCCCCATATCCAGCGCGATCCACACCGCGAAATGGGCCAGCACATAGAAGAAACCCAAAAGCCCCAGCGCCCGGCGGAACTTCATCAGCCGCAGCCCCAGCCGCATCAGCGGCGTCACCGCCAGCGAGGCCAGCAGGAACCGCAGCGCCCAAAGGCCAAGATCATGCTCCAGCGCCTTGACCGGATCGACGCCCAGCCGGTTGCCGGCCGCCGCCGCAATCAGCAGTGTCGCCGGCAGGGCACCGGCCAGCCAGACCGCCCAGACCGGCAGGCGGCGCGCAAGTCGGTTGATCCGGTCCATCAGTAATCCGCCGCCAGATCCTGCCCGGCATAAAGCGCCGCCACATGCTCACCATATCCATTGAACATCAGCGTATCGACGCGCCCGCCGAAAAGCCCGCCGCCGATGGGCCGCTCGCTGGCCTGAGACCAGCGCGGATGGTCCACCTCGGGGTTCACATTGGCATAGAATCCGTATTCCTGCGGTTGCAGGATGTTCCAGGTCGTCGGCGGCATCTGGTCGGTCAGGGTGATCTTCACGATGCTCTTGATCGACTTGAAACCGTATTTCCACGGCACCACCAGCCGGATCGGCGCGCCGTTCTGGTTGGGCATCGGCCGGTCATAAAGCCCGGTCGCCAGAATGGTCAGCGGATGCATCGCCTCATCCAGCCGCAGCCCCTCGACATAGGGCCAGGGGAACGAGCCGTCGCGCTGGCCCGGCATCTCTTCGGGGCGCAGCAGCGTTTCAAAGGCCACAAACTTCGCGCCCGACTGCACCCCCACCCGGTTCAGAAGCCCCGCCAGTTCGAACCCGTGCCACGGCACCACCATCGACCAGGCCTCGACGCAGCGGAAGCGGTAGATGCGTTCCTCGATGGTCTGGCCCTTCGTCACATCGGCAAGGTCATAGCGGCCGGGCTTGTCCACCATGCCGCCGATCTCGATCGACCAGGGGTCGGTGGTCAGGGCGCCGGCATAGGTCACCGGGTCTTCCTTGCCCCAGCCGAATTCGTAGAAATTGTTGTAGCCGGTGATCTCTTCAAAAGTGTTCGGGGTCTGATCGACAGACCACTTGTTGCGCGCCAACGCCGGCGTGGCGACCATCGCCGCCGCGGCCCCCGCGATGATCTGCCGTCGGTTCAGGAACAGGGCCTCTGGCGTGACATCGGACCAGCGCAGGTCGGGGCGGAAGGGCATCGGGGTTCTCCGGGCAGCGGTTACGGTGTTGGGGCAAAGGATGCGCCCCTGCCGGCAAAAGGCAAAACAAACCCCGTCACATCTGCGGCAGGCAGCTGTAACAATCGGCCCCGGGGCGCTCAGATCAGCCGGTCGTGCATCTGCCACATCAGCCCGTCCAGCGCGCCGTCGATGCCTTCGGCCCGGGTATTGGTGAAGCCGGCAAAGACGCCGCCGCCCTCAATCATCACGGCAATCGTCGTCACCCCGGGCAGGCTGCCGGTGTGCCAGCGATTGCCGTGGGCTGGGTTCAGCGTCAGCCCCCGGCCATAGCTGCCGCCGGGTTCCCCGGGTTTCGCCATCCGGCGGGGCACCTCGGGCGCCACCACGTCGCGCAGCGTCTCGTCGCCGTCCATACGGGCGAAAACCGTCACCATGTCCTGCGGGGTGGCGATCCAGCCGCCATGCGAATCCATGCGCGGCAGGTTCATGCCATAGGGGTCTTCGGCGCCGCCATAGATCACCTCGCGCGGCAGGCGGTCCTGCAGGCGGCTGCCGCCCAGCGCAAAGCCCGCAGCCCCCGCCGGCGCGAACAGGTTTTGCTGCAGGAAGGCGTCATAGCCCATGCCGGTAACCGCCTCGATCACCCGGCCCAACAGGCAATAGCCGAAGTTCGAATAGGCAAAACCCGCACCCGGTTCCGCCTGCAACGGCTCATCGGCCAGCGTCCGGCGGATCAGCTCGGCCTGCGGCACCGCCGGGTCGATGAACATCGGATCGCGCCAGTCGTTGCCCCAGCCGCCGGCGCGGTGGCTGAGCAGATGGTCCACCGTCACCGCCTCAAGCCAATCAGGCCGCCGCGGCGCGGGCGGAAGGAAACCGCGCAACAGGCCCCCTTCGGCGAAAACGCGGTGATCGGGGTCCAGCCGCCCCTCGGCCGCCAGCGCCAGAACCGCCGCCGCCGTCAGCGGTTTCGACAAGGAGGCAATGCGGAACCGGTGATCCGCCGTCAGCGCCTCTTGCCGGGCCGGGTCGGCATGGCCAAAGCCCTGCACCAGCCGCAGCTTGCCGCGCATCAGGAAAGCCACCGACAGGCCGGGCGCATTCCAGTCCTTGAGGAAGCCCGCCGCCAGATCCTCCACGCCCGCCGCCCGCGCCACCATGGGCGCCGCACAGGCTGCAACCGCCGTTCCCAGAAACTGCCGCCGCCTGATCTGCATCTCGCACCCCCGCCACTGGACCCTGCATAGCACGGCGGGCGGGCGAAATCACCGGCCGGCTCAGGCAGCCGCGGTGCGCAGCGCCAGCCCCTCGGCCAGCGGCATCCAGTCGGTGCCCAGAAGCAAGAGGTCATCCACCCCCCGCCCCTCAACCATCGCCAGATCGGGCCGCGCGATCACCTCGGCCGGCACGGTCACCGCCATGCGCAAGGCCTCTTCCGGCGCGATCCCCAGAACCGTGATCAGCCGCGCCACACTTTCGGCCATGGTCACATGCGCCCCGGCCAGCGAGCCCTCGGCATTCACCAGCCGCCCGCCGACCAGCCGGATTTCCTGCCCGTAAAGCTGATAGCGGTCCGACCCGCCCACCGTGCACATCGCGTCCGAGACAAGGAACATCCGCCCCGCCACCGGCCGCGCCCGGATGGCAAGGCCCAGCATCGCATCGGCCACATGGTGCCCGTCACAGATAAAGCCGCACCAGGCCGACGAGTTGATCGCCGCCCCGGTCACCCCCGGCGCGCGGTTCAGCATCGGCGACATCGCATTGTACAGATGCGTGAAGCAGCGCGCGCCCTCGGCCAGCGCGGCTTCGGCCGCCTCGGCCGTGGCATCGCTGTGCCCCAGCGAGACGATCGCCCCCATCGCTGCCAGTTCGGCAATCTCGCCCTTCTGCACCGCCTCGGGTGCGACCGTGATCATCACCGTCACACCGGCCGCCCGCAGCCGCGCCACATGGGCCAGCGTTGCCGCCTCCATCGGGCGCACCCATTCGGCCGCATGGGTGCCCCGGCGCGGCAGGCTGATATGCGGGCCCTCGATATGCAGGCCCAGAACCCCCGGGGCGCCCTGCGCCTCAAGCGCCGCTTCCACCGCGAAGGCCAGAACTTCGGGCGCATCGGTGATCACCGTGGGCATCACCCCCACCGTGCCAAAGCGGCGGTGCGCGGCGGCGATGGTCTGCATCGCCTCGACCGTCGGGGCGTTGTTCAGCTGCGCATCGCCGCCGCCGTTCACCTGCAGGTCCAGATATCCCGGCGTCAGCACCCCGCGCAGCACCCGCCGCTCGGCCCCCGCCGGAACCTCGGCCAGCGGCGCCAGCGC
>JACZKR010000069.1 GCA_014859945.1 Paracoccaceae bacterium
GTCAGCAGCAGCGCCGCCGATTCGTCGCTGCTGCCGCCGTGATTGTGCGAATGGGCCATGACCGCTCCTTTCCGCCAGAATGGCTGGCCAAGCGGCAGGTGCAAGGGGTGGCGGTGGTGCGGGTGGTCGGACTCGAACCGACATGCCTTGCGGCGGGGGTGTTTGAGACCCCTGCGTCTACCGTTCCGCCACACCCGCATTCCGCGCCGCGGTAGCGGCCCAAGGGCCCGGCGCAGGGCCGTTCTACAGGCGGAAGGCGCCGGCCTCAAGTCCCGGCAGAACCCGCCCGCAAGCCGGTTACAGCCGGGCGGCGGCGAAAGTGTCGCAGTCGGCCATCTGCCCGCTTTGCAGGCCGCGGGCGAACCACTTCTGCCGCTGGGCCGAGGTGCCGTGGGTGAAGGTATGCGGCATCGGCACCCGGCCGGCGTTCCTCTGCAGCGTGTCGTCGCCGATCTGGCGGGCGGCGTTCAGCGCCTCTTCGAAATCGCCCGGCTGGATCGCGCCCAGCCGGTCCTGCACGCCGCGCGCCCAGATGCCCGACAGGCAATCGGCCTGAAGCTCGACCCGGACCGAGATTTCGTTCGCTTCGGCCTCGCTGACCTGCGCGCGGGCCTGATTGGCCTGACCCAGGATGCCCAGTTCGTCCTGCACATGGTGGGCCACCTCATGCGCCACGACATAGGCCATGGCGAAATCGCCGCCGGCGCCCAGTTGTTCGTGCATCGTGGCGAAGAAGGCGGTGTCGAGGTAGATCTTGCGGTCGCCCGGGCAGTAGAACGGCCCGGTCGCGCCCGAGGCATCGCCGCAGGGCGAATCCGTGATCCCCTTGTACAGAACCAGCGTGACGGGGCTGTAGGCCTCACCCAACTGGCTGCGGAATTCGCGCGCCCAGATATCCTCGGTATAGCCCAGCGTCACGGCGACGAATTCGCCCGCCGCGCGGTCTTCGTCGGTCAGTTCGGCGGGTTCCCCCTGAATCTGGCCGCCGCCGGTCAGCGCGGGGTCGTTCAGCAGGGGCGTCACGTCGATGCCCAGAAACCAGCCGATGGCCAGAACCGCCAGCAACCCCACCCCGCCGATGCCCCCGGCACGGGCGCCGCCCGACATTCGGCGGCGGTCTTCGATATTCGTGCTTTGCCTGCGGCCGCGCCATTCCATTCTGTCACCCCTTACGCCTTTCGGCCGATCATACCCTGCTCACGCCAGCGTGCAACGCCGCCCGCTTGACCTTCGGCACAGCCCATGGCCAAAGGGGGCGACCGGAAGGGGGCGCGATGTTCCGCAGGCTTTATGACTGGACGCTGAAATGGGCCGGATCGCGCCATGCCCCCAAGGCGCTGGGGGCGGTCAGCTTTGTCGAAAGCAGCTTCTTTCCGATTCCGGCCGATGTGCTGTTCATCCCGATGTGCCTGTCGCGCCCCGAAAGCGCGATGCGCTATGCGCTGATCGCCACGGTCACCTCGGTTCTGGGCGGCATCTTCGGCTGGATGATCGGCTATTACGCCTTCGACCTTCTGGCCCGCCCGGTGCTGGAGATGCAGGGCAAGATGGCCGCCTTCGAGGCGCTGAAGGACCAGACCGGCACCGAGGCGGTGCTGCTGATGCTGGTGACCTCGGGCTTTTCGCATATTCCGCCGATGAAGGTGGTCACCATCCTGTCGGGAGTGGTGGCCTTCGATCTGAAATGGTTCATCGTCTCGGCCATCGTGGCGCGGGGCGGGCGATTCTACCTGCTGGCCTGGCTTTTGCGGCGCTACGGCGTGCAGATGGCCGCCTTTGTCGAGCGGCGCTTCGGCCTGATCGCCGGCGGGCTGACGGTGCTTCTGGGCCTGGCATGGGCGATCTGGCGCTTTGCATGAGGATGGGGTGACATGACACGCAACCTTCTGGTCCTGACGGCGACGCTTGGCTCGCTGGCGCTGGTGCTGGGGGCCTTCGGCTTTCAGTATCTGGGCGGGCTCGCGCCCTGCGTCCTGTGCTGGTGGCAGCGCTATCCGCATATGGCGGCGGTGCTGATCGGGCTGGTCGCGCTGCGGACCAGCGGGCCGGCGCTGCCGCTGCTGGGGATGCTGGCCATGCTGGTGACAGCCGGGATCGGCGTCTTCCACGTCGGCGTCGAGCAGAAATGGTGGGAGGGGCTGGCAAGCTGCACTGTCTCGACCATTCAGGGCATGTCTGGCGCGGACCTGTTGAACACCGACATCACCGCCGGGGCGCCTGCCGCCTGTGACAAGATCGCCTGGGCGATGTGGGGCATCTCGATGCCGGGCTGGAACGTGATCCTGTCGCTGGCCCTTGCGGCGCTGTGGGCGATGGCGGCGCGGCGGCGTTAGGCAAGGTGCGTGTGAACACGCACCCTACGGCGCGGGCGGGAATATCGGGCCGGTGCGTGTGAACACGCACCCTACCCCAAAAGCCGCTGGCCTTCCTGCAGGGCGAAGCGGTCGGTCATGCCGGCCACATAATCGGCCACGATCCGCGCCAGTTCGGTTTCCGACGCCGCGCGCGCCACGTCATCGCGCCATTCGGCCGGCAACAGGTCGGGCCGGGCGAGGTACAGCGGGAACAGCCCGTTGATCACCGCCGTCACCTCGGCCCGCATCGCCACGACCGAGGGCGCACGGTACATCCGCGTGAACAGGAACGACCTGATCGCCTTCAGTTCCTGATACAGCGGCTTTGAAAAGCGGATGATCGTTGTCCCCATGTGGCGGATTTCATCGACCGAGGCCGGCTGTGCCGAGGTCAGCCGGTTCTGCGCCACCGCGATCACGTCCTCGACCATGCGGCCGAAGACGCGGCGCAGCGCCTCATGCCGGCGGCGCATCTTTTCAAGGCCGGGGTAAAGCCGGTCCACCTCTTCAAAGGCCGGCGCGGTGACCGGCAGGCCCATCAGATCATCCTCGGTGAACAGGCCCGAGCGCAGGCCGTCATGCAGGTCGTGGTGCGAATAGGCCACGTCATCGGCGATGGCGGCCACCTGCGCCTCGGCGCTGGCATGGGTGTCAAGCTCCAGATCCCACAGCGCATTCACCTCGGCCAGCGCATAGGGCAAGGGGCCGTCATGCTTCTTGTCGGCATTGGGGCCGGTGACCGGACCGTTGTGCTTGGCGATGCCCTCAAGCGTTTCCCAGGTCAGGTTCAGCCCGTCGAAATCGGCGTAATGGCGTTCCAGCCGCGTCACGATGCGCAGGGCCTGCGCGTTGTGGTCGAACCCGCCATAGGGCGCCATCAGCGCCTCCATCGCGTCTTCGCCGGTATGGCCGAAGGGGGTGTGGCCAAGGTCGTGCGCCAGCGCGATCGCCTCGGCCAGATCGGTGTTCAGCCGCAGGACGCCGGCGATGGTGCGCGCGACCTGCGCCACCTCGATCGAATGGGTCAGCCGGGTGCGGTAGTAATCGCCCTCGTGTTCCACAAAGACCTGCGTCTTGTGCTTCAGCCGGCGGAAGGCGCTGGAATGGATGATGCGGTCGCGGTCACGCTGGAAGGGGCTGCGGAACGAACTCATCCGCTCGGCGTAAAGCCGCCCGCGAGAGGCCTCGGGCTGGCAGGCATAGGGGGCGAGCATGGCAGAACCTCCGTCCGTTCAGCCCTTTATGCAACGCCGCGCCGCAGCGCGCCAGAGCGGGCCGCACGCGGGGGCGCGGGGCCCCTTCGCCAAGGACGCCGTGGCAGGGCGATGCCCGGCCGCCGGGTGGGCAACTGACGCCTGAGCCCCTTGGTTTATGGTGCAGGACCTGCCGACGCCGCGCGTCTTGAGCCGGCACGGAATGCCCGCCCGAGGGGGCGGTCGGGCATTGCCCGGGGCGCTTCGCGCTTGATTCC
>JACZKR010000009.1 GCA_014859945.1 Paracoccaceae bacterium
CCAAGGCCGCTGAAGAAGCCGCCGCCGCTGCTGCTGCCACCACCGAAGCTGCCGGCGATGCCGCTGCCGCCGCAACCGAAGCCGCGGGTGACGCCGCCGCTGCCGCGACCGAAGCTGCCGGCGATGCGGCTGCTGCCGCCACCGATGCGGCCGGCGATGCTGCCGCTGCGATGACCGATGCCGCCGCGGCGCTGGACCCGGCGAATTTCGACGCCGCCAAGGTCAAGGCGCTGATCGACGCTTCGGCGCTGGACGATGCCACCAAGACCACCCTGAAATCGGGCGTTGATGCGGCTGCGGCCGATGCGACGCTGGTTCCGGGCGCGATCGAGGCGGTGAAGAAGGCCCTCGGCCTCTGATCCTGCCCGACAGAACGGAAGGGGCCGCCGGAGCGATCCGGCGGCCCTTTTCATTGCGGACCGGGTATTCGACGAAAACCCGCTTTACGATCTTTCGGCGAAAGATCGGGTCTTCAGATGCCGTCGCCGACGAAGGCCTTCTCGACCACGAATTCCTTGGGGTCGCTGTTGGCGCCTTCGCGCAGGCCGAAACCTTCGAGGATCGCCTTCACATCGACGTTGAAGGCCAGGCTGCCGCAGACCATGGCGCGGTCTTCAGCCGGGTTCATCGGCGGCAGACCCAGATCGGTGAACACCTTGCCCGATGACAGGTTGTCGGTGACGCGGCCGGTGTGATGGAAGGCCTCGCGCGTGGTCGTCGGGTAATAGAGCAGCTTGCCCTGAACGATTTCACCGATCAGCGGGTCTTCCTTCAGCCCCTCGACCAGCTGGCGGCCGTATTCCAGTTCGGCCACCTCGCGGCAGGTGTGCATCATGATGACCTGATCGAATTTCTCATAGACCTCGGGGTCGCGCATCAGGCTGGCGAAGGGCGCAATGCCGGTGCCGGTGGCCAGGAACCACAGCCGCTTGCCGGGCAAAAGCGCATCAACCACCAGCGTGCCCACGGGTTTGGGGCGCAGGATGATCTCGTCCCCCGGCTGGATATGCTGCAGGCGGCTGGTGAGCGGGCCGTCCGGCACCTTGATCGAGTAGAACTCCAGTTCCTCATCCCAGGACGGCGAGGCGATGGAATAGGCGCGCAGCAGCGGTTTGCCGTTGTCGCCGAGAAGCCCGATCATCACGAATTCGCCCGAGCGGAAGCGCAGGCTGGCGGGCCGCGCCACCCGGAAGGAAAACAGCCGGTCGGTCCAGTGCCGGACCGACTGCACGATCTGCGCATCGGGCAGGTGCGGCTTGGCGGGGCGCGCGGCGGCGGTATCGCCGGAGTTTTCCGGGGCGTTCATCTGGGCAAGCTCCGTCATGGCCATGCGCCTTTCTAGACAAAGGCCGCGCCGCGGAAAACCCGTTCCGGCTGCGGCAGATTTTCATTTGCATACATACGAAATTTTCGGCCGCCGGTCCAGCCTTAGGCGCGCAGGCGCGACTGGTAGTCATGCGCCTGCCAGTCGGCGCGGAATTTCCACTGGTCCTCGGGCTGGCGGGCGGCCAGATCGTCGGGGATTTCCACGCTGTCAAAGCCGGTGCGCCGCGCCATGGCATACTGGTCGGCGATCACCGGACCCAGCGCGCGCAGCTCACCACCATAGCCCATCATCCGCAGGCGCCGCGCGATGGTGAAGGCGCGGCCGTCGCTGAACGAGGGGAAGCTGATGCGGATCAGGCGCAGCCCGTCCAGATGGGGCCGCACCGCCTCGGGGTCGTCGGTATGGGTCAGGTCCAGCACGCCCTGATGGTCGGCGATGCCCTCCAGCGTCACCGGGGTGACGGGGGCGGGGGTGGAAAAGCCGGTATCGGTGACGAGGGTGGTCATGCGTTCTCTCCTGAACAAGTCCCTTCGAAGGGACTTGCAAATTTCTTCGAAGAAATTTGCCGGGTCATGCGGCTTCTCCGGTGCGGACGGGTTTGCCGTTGATGAAGTGGATGCCGCATTCGGTCTTCTGCTGGCCCCGCCAGCGGCCGGCGCGCGGGTCTTCGCCGGGGGCGACGGGGCTGGTGCAGGGGGCGCAGCCGATCGAAGGATAGCCCTTGGCCACCAGCGGATGGCGGGGCAGGCGGTTCTCGATCATGTATTCCTGCAGGTCCTCGCGGCCCCAGTGCGCCAGCGGGTTCACCTTGATCCGCGTGTCGCCCTCGGCCTCGAAGAACTCGACCGTTTCGCGGGTGCTGCCCTGATAGCGCTTGCGCCCGGTGATCCAGCCGTCGAACTGCGACAGCGCGCGTTCCAGCGGTTCGACCTTGCGCACACCGCAGCAGGCGTCGGTGTTGAACTGGTGCAGCGTGCCGTCGGGATCTTCGAAATTCACCCGGGCGGGGTTGGCGCGGATGGTGCGGATGTCGCACAGATGCAGCTTTTCGGCCAGCTCGCGCTGGTAGTCGAGGGTTTCCTGAAACAGCATCCGCGTGTCGATGAACAAGACCGGGGTTTCCGGCGCGATCACGCTGACCAGATGCAGCAGCACCACCGATTCCGCCCCGAAGGACGACACCAGAGCCACCTTGCCCAGATCGGCGTCCTTCAGGCTGTGTTCCAGCACGGCGGTGGCCGAATGGTGGCGGTAGCGCGCGTTCAGCGCCGCCACCCGCCCGGCCACCGGCCCCGGATGCAGGTCACGCGGCATCCTGCGCGCCTTCCGTTTCGTAAAGCGCCGCCTTGAACGGGTCGAGACCCAGCCGCCGCACCGCCATCAGGAAGGTTTCCGCCGGTTCGGCGCGCAGGTCCAGATAGGCGCGCACCAGCCGTTCGATGGCCGGAACCACCTGATCATAGGCAAAGCCCGGCCCCATCTTTTCGCCGATGGCTGCCGTTTCGGTGCCGTCGCCGCCCAGGGTGATCTGATAGTTTTCCACCCCGGCGCGGTCCAGCCCCAGGATGCCGATATGGCCGACATGGTGATGCCCGCAGGCGTTGATGCAGCCCGAGATCTTGATCTTCATCGGGCCGACCTCATGTTCAAGGTCAAGCTCCTTGAAACGCAGGGCAATCTCTTCGGCCACGGGGATTGAGCGGGCGGTGGCCAGCGCGCAATAGTCCATGCCGGGGCAGGCGATGATGTCGCTGATCAGCCCCACATTGGCGGTGCCGAGGCCCGCCTTCAGCAGAACCGCATGCAGGGCCGGCAGGTCGGACTTGTGGACATGCGGCAGGATGACGTTCTGTTCGTGGCTGATGCGGATGTCGCCGTGGCCATAGCGTTCGGCCAGATCGGCCATCACGCGCATCTGTTCGGCCGTGGCATCGCCCGGGGTGCGGCCATGTTCCTTCACGCTGATGGTGACGATGGCATACTGGTCGTTCTTGTGGGCGGTCAGGTTGGTATCGGCCCAGGCGCGGAACACCGGATCGGCCTTGCGGAAGGCCTCATAGGCATCCGTCGGCGCGTTGCGGAAGGCGGGCGGGGCGAAGGCCTGACGGATATCGGCGAGAAGCCTTTGGTCATTGCCGCCGAACAGCGGGCGCAACTCGGCAAAGCGCGCCTCGATCATGCGGGTGATTTCGTCGCGGCCGGTCTCGTGCAGGGTGATCTTGATGCGCGCCTTGTACTTGTTGTCGCGCCGGCCCAGCGTGTTGTAGACGCTCAGCACCGCCTCGACATAGGGCAGCAGGTCTTCGACGGGCAGGAAGTCACGCACGACCATGCCGATCATCGGGGTGCGGCCCAGACCGCCGCCGACCAGCACCTGAAAGCCCACCTCGCCCGCCGCATTGCGCACAATCCGCAGCCCGATGTCATGGGCGGCGGTCACCGCGCGGTCCTGCGCGGCGCCGGTGATGGCGATCTTGAACTTGCGCGGCAGGAACTGGAATTCCGGGTGATCGGTGGACCACTGGCGCAGCAGTTCGGCATAGGGGCGGGGGTCTTCGACCTCATCGGCGGCGGCACCGGCGAAATGGTCCGCCGTCACGTTGCGCACCGTGTTGCCCGAGGTCTGGATGGCGTGCATCTCCACATCGGCCAGCGCCGACAGGATTGCCGGCACGTCGGGCAGCTTGGGCCAGTTGAACTGGATGTTCTGCCGCGTGGTGAAATGGCCATAGCCCTTGTCCCAGGTCTCGGCGATCAGGGCCAGCTGGCGCATCTGGCGGGGGTTCAGCGTACCGTAGGGAATGGCGACCCGCAGCATGTAGGCATGCAGTTGCAGGTAAAGCCCGTTCATCAGCCGCAACGGGCGGAATTCATCTTCGGTCAGGCTGCCATCCAGCCGCCGTTCGACCTGATGGGTGAACTGCGCCACGCGCGAGCGGACGAAGGCTTCGTCAAAGTCGGAATAGGAATACATGGGTCAGCCCGCGTAGTCGGCTTGCTTGCCGTGATGGTAGTTCGAGGGGCCGCGGGTGCGGAACACCTCGCGGAAATGGGTGGGTTCGGGGCCGTTCGGGCCGGCCTTGGCATCGGCCAGATAGGCGCCCACGACCACAAGCTTTTGCCCGGCCGCATGCAGCAGGCGCAGCTGGCCATGCGCCTCATCCTCGATCAGCTCGGCCTCGTGGTGGAACGGGCTCCAGCGGTCATCGGCGGTCAGATAGACCACATCGCCTTCGCGCAGGCGGTTGGCGGTGACGACCTTGGGGGTGAAGCGGCGGCTGCTCATGCGCGGGCCTCGTTGAGTTCGGTGGCGGCAAGGGCGGCCGCGCGCGGGGCGAGGCCGTAAAGGATGACGGCGGGGCCCGACAGGTCGCGGGCGGCCTCGGGCAGGGTGGCAAGGGTGGCGGCAAGGATGCGCTGGTCGGGGCGGCTGGCGTTTTCCACCAGCGCGACCGGCGTGGCGGGGTTGGCGCCGTGCATCATCAGGCGGCCCTGAATGAAGCGGGCCGATTTCTTGCCCATGTAGATCGCGGCCACCTCGCCTTCGCGGGCAAGGCCGCGCCAGTCCTGTTCGGCAAAGCCCGCCATGTCATGGCCGGTGACGATGCGCAGCGCGGCGTTGCGGCCGCGGCGCGTCAGGCTTTGGCCGATGGCGGCGGCGGCGGCCGAAGCCGAGGTGACGCCGGGCAGGATGCGGAACGGCAGGCCCGCCGCCTCAAGCGCCTCCATCTCTTCGTCCAGCCGGCCGAAGATGCCGCAATCGCCGCCCTTCAGCCGCACCACGCGCCGCCCGGCCATGGCGTGGGCCACCAGCGCCGCGTTGATCGCCTGTTGCGCGGCCGAGGGGCCGAAGCCTTCCTTGCCCATGTCGATGCGCAGCGCGGCGGCCGGAATCAGCGCCAGAACCTCATCGCCGACCAGCCGGTCATGGATCACCACCTCGGCCTCTTGCAGCGCGCGGAAGGCGCCCAGCGTCAGATGCGCGGCGGCGCCGGGGCCGGCGCCCACGAAAGTCACGGCGGGGGTGAGGTGGCTGTGCAGGTCGGGCATGGCGGACTCGTCGGTTTCTGCATTGCAATATAGGACATTTTCCCGCATTTCGGCCAGCGCCCCTTGCAGATAAGGAAGAATGTTCCGATACTACGGCAAGGCAGAACGGAATTCCGCGAAACAGGGGATCAGACGAATGGCGGCCCAACTCGACGATCTGGACCGGAAAATCCTTGCCGAGTTGCAGGCCGATGCCGAGCAATCGCTGGATGAAATCGCCCGCAAGGTGGGCAGTTCCAAGACCCCGGTCTGGAACCGCATCCGCCGCATGCGCGAGCAGGGGGTGATCCTGCGGCAGACGGCGCTCTTGGATGCCGAAAGCCTGGGGCTGGAGGCCTGTTTCTTCGTGCTGATCCGCACCAGCGAGCATGAGGCCGACTGGCAACGCAAGTTCCTTGACGTGCTGCGCCGCCGCCCCGAGGTGCTTGAGGCGCACCGGCTGGCCGGCGACATCGACTATATCCTGAAGGTGCGGGTCAGGAACGCGCGGGCCTATGACACGTTCTATCAGGCGCTGATTTCCGAAGTGAAGATCTACAACGTCACGGCCCTTCTGAGCATGGAGGAAATCAAGGCGACAACGGTTCTGCCGGTCTAGCCTGCAGGGCCGCCAGATAGCGCCCGACGGCCGCCGCGCGGGTGCGGGCCAGCGCCACGGCGGCTTCGGGCGTCACCGCCTGAAACCGCAACGGGTCGCCCGGGCGGGTCTGGGCCAACCCGTCGGTGTCATCGTCCAAGAGGGTCGCGATCTTGGGGTAGCCGCCGGTGGTCTGGTGATCGGCCAACAGCACCGTCGCCACCCCGTCGCCCGACACCTGAACCGACCCGCGCATGACCGGCTCGGACGGGATGGCCAGCGCGCCTTCGGGCGGCAGGGCGGGGCCGGACAGGCGCAGGCCCATGCGGTCGCCGGCTTCGGTCACCGTGAAGGGCTGGTGCAGGAAATCCGCCTGCGCCTCGGCGCTGAAAAAGCGGTCCTGCGGGCCCATCACCACCGAAATCAGCTGGCGCGGCCGCGCCCAGACCGGGCAGGGCAGGCGGCGGGGTTCCACCGCGCGGGGGCTGCTGAGCTGCAGCACCTGACCGGCCGCCAGTCGCCCGCCGCCAAGGCC
>JACZKR010000070.1 GCA_014859945.1 Paracoccaceae bacterium
CTCGTGGTAGATGTCGATATGCTCAAGATAATCAAGATATTGCAGCACATAGTGGCTGGGATCGTAAAGCATGTTGGCGCGCGCATGCCCCTTCACCCGGTCGAGGAACATCTCGAAGCTCACCCCGTCATGCAGGTCCTCGCCGGGATGGATCTCGAAGCACAGGTCCACGCCGCAGTCCTCGGCATGGTCCAGGATCGGGGTCCAGCGGCGGGCAAGCTCATCGAAGGCCTCTTCCACGAGACCCGCCGGGCGCTGCGGCCAGGGATAGACATAGGGCCAGGCCAGCGCCCCCGAAAAGGTGGCCTGCGCCGTCAGCCCGAGGTTCTTCGAGGCGCTCAGCGCCTTCTTCACCTGATCCACCGCCCATTCGGCCCGCGCCTTGGGGTTGCCGCGCACCGCAGGCGCCGCAAACCCGTCGAAGGCCGTGTCATAGGCCGGATGCACCGCCACCAGCTGGCCCTGAAGATGCGTCGACAGCTCGGTCACCGCGATCCCGGCCTCGGCCGCCACCCCGCGGAACTCATCGCAGTAATCCTTGCTGACGGCCGCCTTGTCGAGATCAAAGAGCCGCCCGTCCCAGCTCGGCACCTGAACCCCCGCATAACCGCAATCCGCAGCCCACCGCGTGATCGACCCCCAGGAATTGAACGGCGCAACATCCCCCCCAAACTGCGCCAAAAACAACCCAGCACCTCGCATCGTCTTCATCACATGCCTCCGTTCTCTGTTGCTGCCCGCTCAGGCGTTTCTGGCCAGATGGGCGGTGATATGGGCAAAGCCGTCGCGATAGACGGCTTCAGGGCTTTCGGCGAAATCGCGCCAGACCTTGGTGGCCGCTGCCAGATCGGGCAGGCCGCGACCGAAGGCTTCGATGGTCAGCCAGTCGTCATAGCCGATGCTGCGGATCGCCGCGAAGGTGTCCGCCCACGGAATATTGCCGCGGCCGGGCACCCCCCTGTCATTTTCTGAGATATGGATATGCACGACCTCGGCGCGGTTCCGGGTCAGCGCCCCGATGGGGTCGGTTTCCTCGATATTGGCGTGAAACGTGTCATACATCGCGCGGATGTTCGGATGTCCGATGCGGCGGACCAGCGCCGCCAGATCGTCCATCGTGTTCACCAGATAGCATTCGAAGCGGTTCAGCGCCTCAAGCCCGACAGTGACGCCGACCTTTGCAGCATGTTCGCCGATCTGCTGCTGGCTTTCGACCGCGCGCGACAGTTCGTCGGCCGTGGGGCCGCTGCCCGAGAACTGGCCCAGAACCGAATGCAGCGGGCCGGAAACCCGGTCGGCGCCCAGTTCGGCGGTGCAGTCCAGCACCCAGCGCATGCGGTCCACCGCGCGCCGCCGCACGGTGGCATCGGGTGAGATCAGGTCCAGCGCCGGGTCGCCGATGGCCGAAACCGCCGTACGCGCCAGACCCAGCGCATCCAGCTGGCTGCCAAGGCGGCGGTAGTCGGCCGGCGCCCCCTCGAAGACCGGAATCTCGACCCCGTCAAAGCCCGTTGCGCGGATGTCGGACAGAAGCGCCTGATGCTCGGGCCCGACGCGCGTCGTCCACAGGAACATGCACATGCCGATCTTCATGAGCGCCTCCGCAATCGCCTAATCTGGTCTTACCAAAAGACGAAATGAAATGCCAGTGCGTTCCAGCATCCAAGACCCGATCAACCCGAACATGCCGACATTGGCCTTAATTCTTGCAAATCCAGCGCAGCGGCCGCGCCGCGCCCCTTGACCGCCTTGTCGTTCCGGCGCAATCTGGTCAAACCAGCATGACTTTGCGCTGCCCCCGGCAAAGGCCGCGGGAACGCTTCGAGGGAGGAACCATGCACCTTTCGACGCACAACTGGATGCGGGCCGAGCCGATTGAGACGACCGTCCGCCGGATCAAGCAATATGGGTACAAATCCATCGAGATTTCCGGCGAGCCGACCCAGTACAACACCCGCGACACGCTGAAGCTGCTGAAGGACAACGGCATGCGCTGCTGGGGCGCGGTGACCCTGATGCTTGGAGAACGCAATCTGGCCGCCAGGGACGAAGGCCAGCGCGCCCGCTCGGTCGATTATGTGAAGTCGGTGATCACCATGGTGTCCGAGCTTGAGGGCGAAATCATCACCCTGGTTCCAGCCACGGTGGGCAAGGTGGTGCCCGACGGCACCCCCGAGGAAGAGTGGAAATGGGTCGTCGATGCGACGCGCGAATGCTTTGCCCATGCCCAGAAGCGCGGCGTCCGCATCGCGATCGAGCCGCTGAACCGGTTTGAGACCTATCTTTTCAACCGTGCGGCGCAGGCGCTAGCGCTGGCCGATGCTGTCAGCCCCGAATGCGGCGTCTGCCTGGATGCCTTCCACCTGAACATCGAAGAACAGGACATGTATGATGCGATCCGGCTGGCCGGAAAGCGCCTGTTCGATTTCCATGTGGCCGACAACAACCGCTTTGCCGCGGGGCTGGGGCAGCTGGACTGGCCGAAGATCGTCAGCACGCTGAAGGAAATCGGCTATGACGGCGCGCTGACCAACGAATTCGTCGCCCCGGTGGACCGCACCCCCGCCGCGATCTACCCCGACATGGTCGAGACCGATCCGGTCGATATCCCGCCCGAGCAGCTGAAGTTCATTCAGGACCACGGGTCAAGCCTGCTGACCGAGAAGTTCTATGCAGACCAGATGCGCATCACGGCGGAAACGCTCTTGCCGCTGATTGGGTGATACCGGCGGGCGGCCCCGCCGGGCCGCCCCGCCGACTACGGGGAGAGCAGGGATGCGCATCAAATCGGTGCAGGCCTGGTGGGTGCAGATTCCGATCGAAGAGGCGCGGCAACACGTCAGCGATTTCGGCCGTCTGCGGACGTTTGATGCGGCAATCCTGCGGATCGAAACGGAAAGCGGCATTGTCGGCTGGGGCGAAGGCAAGAACGCCGCCGGCAGCGCCGGCAACTATGCGGCGCTGGTTCATCTTCTGAACCACGAATTCGGGCCGCGGTTGATCGGGCGGGATGCGTCGGAAATCACGCCGATCTGGGAAGACCTTTACAACGGCAGCCGGGCCGCGGGGGCTGCAAAGCGCGGCCATCCGATGCCCGAACTTGCCCGGCGCGGCCTGACCCTGGCCGCGATCAGCGCCGTCGATATCGCGCTGTGGGACATTCGCGGCAAATCGCTTGATCTGCCGGTCTGGGCGCTTTTGGGCGGGCGCAAGGCCGACAGGCTGCCGGCTTATGCCTCGGGCGGCTGGGCGGACGCCGCCGGCATCGGCGCGCAGTTGCAGTCCTACATCGACGCGGGCGGCTTTGGCGCGGTGAAGATGCGGGTCGGTTCAATGGACGGCCGGCCACAGGTTTCGGCCGAGCGGGTGCGGGCGGCCCGGGCGACCCTTGGCCCCGACGTCGAGCTGATGGTCGATGCCCATGGCACCTTCACCGTGGCCGAAGCCAAGCGGTTCGCCGCCATGGTGGCCGTCTGCGATCTGGCCTGGTTCGAAGAGCCGGTCACGGCCGATGACCGCGCGGGTTTGGCCGAGTTCCGGGCCTCGACGAGCATTCCGGTCGCCCTGGGCGAATCCGAATGCACGCGGTTTGACTTCGCGGCGCTGGCGGCGGGCCGGACGGCCGACATCCTGCAGCCCGACCCGGCCTTTTGCGGCGGGATCACCGAAGCCATGCGCATTGCCGCCATCGCCTCGGCCTTCAACTTGCGGCTCGCGCCGCATCTGTGGGCCGGCGCACCGTGCTTTTTCGCCGGGCTTCATGTGATTGCCGCAGCGCCTGCGGGCTTCATCGTCGAATTCTCGCTGGGGGCCAACCCGATGATCCACGATCTGTCGCTGGCCCCTGTCCGCGCCGAAGCCGGAATGATAGCGGTTCCCGATGGCCCGGGCCTTGGGCTAGAGATGAACACCGATACGATTGCGCGTTATGCAAGGGCGTAGGCAGCCGGAGAAGAAAATGCACCAGGAGGAGTTTCTTCCCACCATTGCCGCCCATCTGATCAAGGTGGCGCGAGCGAATGACGGCAAGGCCCCGTCCGAGCGCGATCTGGCCGAACACTTCTCGGTCAGCCGCGGTCAGGTCCGCGAGGCGCTGGCGATCCTTGAAGCGATGCAGATGATCGAGCGGCGGGCGAAGTCGGGCATCTATGTGAACCCCGGCATCGGCGGGATCGAGGCGATGTCGTTCTTTGCCCGCATCGGCCTGCCGCTGGAGAACCGCCAGATCTACGAAGCGGTCGAGGTGCGGAAGATCCATGAAATCAAGGCGGCCGAACTTGCCGCCCTGCGCGCCACGGATGAGAACTTTGAACGCATCCGCAACATCCTTGCCCGGTCCGAGGAACGGCTGCAGCAGGGCGAGGGGCTGGATCAGCTGGATCAGGAGTTTCATCTGGAAATCGTCCGGGCCACGCAGAACACCGTTTTCCTGAACATCTGCACATCGTTCTACGCGCTTAGCCACGGAAGGCTGCGGGTCTATTTCCGCAACCCCGAGCGCAACCGGAAATCGCATGAAGAGCATGTCCAGATCTTCGAGGCGCTGCGCCGCCGCGATGCCACGTTGGCCTCGGCGCTGATGGTCACCCATCTGCGCGGCGCGATGAGCTACTGGACCGAACTGCTGGAACCCCCTGCTGCGGATGCCTGACATGGCCCGGCCGGTGATCTTTTCCACCCACTCCCTGCACCCCGAGGTGACGGCCGCGCTGCAGGGCCTTGGGACATACCGTTGCGCCTCGGCCCCCACGCCCGACGCCATTCTGGCCGAAAGCGCGGGGGCCGCGATGATCGTGGTGCGCGCACCCATTCCGCCGGCGCTGATCCGCCGTGAAACCGGGCTGCGGGCGCTTCTGCGCCACGGCGCCGGGCTGGACATGATTCCGGTCGAGGTGGCGACCGAAGCCGGCGTTCTGGTCACCAACGTGCCGGGCGCCAATGCGCTGACGGTGGCCGAGCATGTGATCTGGACCTCGATGGCGCTTCTGCGGCGCTTTCCGCAGGTCAACCACGACCTGCGCGGGGGCGGCTGGGCGGCCGGGCGGGTGCATTCCGACCACGGGCAAGAGCTGAGCGGGCGCAGCATCGGTATCCTTGGCATGGGCAACATCGGGCGGGAAATCGCGCGGATCGCAGCCGCCGGTTTCGGCATGCGCGTCCTGTGCCATACGCGCAGCGCGGCTTCGGTGCCGGCCGGAGTCACCCATCTGCCGCTGGAGGCGCTGCTGGCCGAGGCCGACATTCTGGTGCTGTGCGCGCCGCTGACAGACCAGACCCGCGGGCTGATCGACGCGGCCGCGCTGGCGCGGATGAAGCGCGGGGCGTTCCTGATCAATGTCTCGCGCGGGCCGGTGGTGGACGAGGCGGCGCTGATCGCCGCGCTGCGGTCGGGCCGCCTGGCCGGCGCCGCGCTGGATGTGTTCGACACCCAGCCGCTGCCTCCCGAACACGCCCTTCTGACGCTGCCCAATGTGCTGATCACCCCGCATATGGCCGGGCTGACCGAGGAAAGCATGCTGCGGATGGGACAGGCCGTGGCCGAAGATGCCGCGCGCATTCTGGCCGGCCAATTGCCGCTGCGGCTGATCAATCCCGAAGCGGCTGACCTCTACCGCAGCCGTTTTCCCGCCTGATGCAAGGAAAAGGCCGGGGTTTCACCCGGCCTTTCCCGTTCGCTCAGGCCAGGGCCAGATTGACCCCTGTCTGCGGATCGAAGGTCAGCACCCGCTCGGGCTTCCAGCCGAAACGGACCACCTCATCGCGGGCCACATGGGTGCCGGCGGGCACGGTGACGTGCAGCCGGGTTTCGCCCATGTCCATCGACAGGACCTTGATCACGCCCTGATCCTCGATGTCGAAGATGCGCGCCTCACCCGGCGCGCCGGATTCCAGCACCACATTCTCGGGCCGGACGCCGAAGGTCACCGCCTGCCCGGCACCGGCCGCCGCGCGCACCGGCAGACGGCAGGCGCCGATCTCGGCCATGCCGCCGGAAAGCTGCCCGTCGATCAGGTTCATCGGCGGCGACCCGACCGAGCGGGCGACGAAGGTATTCAGCGGTCGTTCGTAGATGTCGGCGGGCGTGCCCACCTGCACCAGCCGTCCCTGCTGCAGCACGCCGATCTTGTCGCCCATCGACATGGCTTCCACCTGGTCATGGGTCACAAACAGGAAGGTCGCGCCCAGATCGCTGTGCAGCTTCTTCAGTTCAACCCGCAGGCTTTCGCGCAGCTTGGCATCCAGCGCCGACAGCGGTTCATCCATCAGGAAGACCGAGGGTTGCCGCACGATGGCCCGCCCGATTGAAACGCGCTGCATCTCGCCGCCCGAGAGCCGCTCCACCTTGCGGTCCAGCAGATGGGTGATCTGCAGGGTCTGCGCCGCCTTCTGCACCCGTGCCGCGATTTCCTCTTCCGAGAAATTGCGGACGCGGGACCGCAGCGGAAACTCAAGGTTTCCCCGCACCGTCAGGCGCGGATAAAGCGAATACTGCTGCAGAACCAGCGCCACGTCGCGTTCGGCCGCCGTCCAGCCGCCGACGTCGCGGTTGCCGATGGCGACCGATCCGGTATCGGGCTTTTCCAGCCCGGCAATCACCCGCAGCGTCGTGGTCTTGCCCGCGCCGGTGCGGCCCAGCAGCACGAAGAACTCGCCGTCTTCCACCACCAGATCAAGATCGCGCAGCGCGCGTTGTGCGCCGAAGCTCTTGCTGATGCCTTTCAGTTCGATCCGCGCCATCAGGCAGTCCTCCGCAGCGCCAGTCCGGTTTCCCCGTCGAAGAAATGCGCCCGCTGGGGATCAAGCCCCACCCAGACGCGCTGTCCGTCGGCCACAAAACCGGGTTCCACCCTTGCGCGCAGCGTCGTTTCACCCAGCCGCACATCGACGATTTCATGCGAGCCGAGCGGCTCGACGTTGGTGGTGGTGGTTTCAACGAACCCCTCACCCGGTTCGTGGCGCAGCAGCACGGCCTCGGGCCGGATGCCCAGCTTGACCGCCTTGCCGCCGGGAATGTGGCCGACATGGCCGCCGGCCACCGGAATGCCCGCGCCCTGCCCGAAGGACAACACGGCCGCACCGGCCCCGCCTTCGATTGCCACGCCCGAGACGTTCATCACCGGGCTGCCCACGAACTGCGCGACAAACAGGTTGGCGGGCCGGTTATAAACCTCTTCCGGCGCGCCGACCTGCTGCAACAGCCCGCCGTGCATGACGACGATGCGGTCGGCCAGGCTCATCGCCTCGATCTGGTCGTGGGTCACATAGACCGAGGTCGAGTTGCGGGCGATGTGCAGGCGCTTGATCTCGGCCCGCATCTGTTCACGCAGCTTGGCATCCAGCGCACCGATGGGTTCGTCCATCAGAAGCGCCTTCGGCCGCCGCACCAGCGCCCGCCCGATGGCCACGCGCTGCATGTCACCGCCCGACAGGGCCGAGGGCTTGCGGTTCAACAGCCGTTCGATGCCCAGCACCTTGGCCACCTCGCGCACCGCCGCCTCGCGCTGGTCCTGGCTCATCCCCACCGCGCGCAGCGGGAAGGCGATGTTTTCGTACACCGTCATATGCGGGTACAGCGAGAAGGACTGGAAGACAAAGGCGATGTCGCGGTCGGCGGCGCGCAGGTCCTGCACCTCGCGCCCGTCGATGCTGATCGTGCCCGAAGACACGGTTTCTAGCCCCGCGATGGCGCGCAGCGTCGTGGTCTTGCCGCAGCCCGACTGGCCCAGCATGACAACGAACTCTCCGTCCTCGATGGTCAGGTTCACGTCTTTCAGCACCTGCACGGCGCCAAAGAACTTCTGGATACTGCGCAGCTCGATCCGTGCCATCAGATCAGCTCTTCCTCTTCTTCTTCCGCGGCCTCGGGTTCGGGCGGGATGTGGGATGTAACCAGGAAGCCGATCAGTCCAAGAATGATGATCGTCAGCCCGTAGCGATGCAGCACCTCGACCCAGGGCTGGCACAGAAAGATCAGCCCGGCGATCATCGTCCATTGCGCGAGCGGCTCGAACCACTTTGCATTCATCTGGCGAAAGGTCATTTGCGGATCGCTCCGAAGGACATGCCCCGCAACAGATGGTTGCGCAGCAGGAAGGTGAAGACGGCAACCGGCAACAGGAACAGGAAGGCGCCGGAGGCGATGACGGTCCAGTCCGACAGGCCCGATCCGACCTGGCTGGGAATGTAGGGCGGCGCGGTCTGCGCGTTCTTCGAGGTCATCATCAGCGCGAAGGCATATTCGTTCCAGGCGGTGATGAAGCAGAAGACGGCCGTGGCAGCGATGCCGGTCAGGGCTTCGGGCAGCACGATCTTCCAGAAGGCCTGCAGGCGGGTATAGCCATCAACCAGCGCCGCCTCTTCATATTCGCGCGGAATTTCGTCGATGAAGCCCTTCATGATCCAGACCGCGAAGGAAAGGTTGAAGGCGGTGTACAGGATGATCAGGCCGATATGCGTGTCGTGCAGCCCCACCGCCCGGTACATCAGGAACATCGGGATCGCGACGACGACGGGTGGCAGCATGCGTGTGGACAGGATGAAGAACAGCCAGTCCTGCTCCCCCGGCACCCTGAAGCGTGAGAAGCCGTAGGCGGTGATTGTCCCCATCGACACCGCAAGCAATGTCGAGATGACCGACACGATCAGCGAGTTCATGTAGCGGTTGCCGAAGCCGGACGAGGTGACCTCACCGGACTTGCGGTTGCGCACCACCTGCTCGCCGCCGTCATAGATCAGCTTTTCCCACCATGCGGCGTTGTCATAGACCTCTTGTTCCACCGGCTCGCGCAGCTGGCTGCGCTTGGTGAACAGCTTCGCAAAGGGCGAAAGCGTGGGTTCAAAGAACACCGTGGGCGGCACTGTGGTGGCCAGGTTGCGGGGTTTGAAGGCCGTGGCCGCGATCCAGAATATCGGCGTCAGCATGACGACAAGCGCCACGATCACGGCAATCACTGCGGCCCGGTTGAAGATCACTTCGCCTTTTGTCTTGACCTCGGCCATGTCAGCGCGCCTTCGCCTTGTTCAGATATTTCACATAGATGTTGGTGATGGCGACCACGACGATCAGCACGATATAGGCAAAAGCCGAAGACATGCCGGTCTGCCATTCCAGGAAGGCCATCTTGTAAAGCCGGATGGCGATCAGTTCGGTCGTGGGCTGGGTCGACAGGATGTAGGCGTGGTCGAAGGTCTTGAACGCCTCCATCGTGCGGAAGATGATCGCGATCATCAGGATCGGCGCCACCAAGGGCAGGGTGATGCGGAAGAAGGTGTAGAAGGGCCCCGCGCGGTCAATCTCGGCCGCCTCGTAAAGGTGCTTCGGCACCGCCGACAGACCCGCCAGCGACAGCAGCATCACGAAGGGCGACCACATCCAGATATCGACGATGGCCACGGCGTAAAGCGCCACCTGAGGATCGGCCAGCCATTCGAATTTTCCAAGGCCCAGGAAGTAGTTGATGATCCCGAACGAGGGGTCATAAAGCAGCTTCCAGAACAGGCCCACCACCGCCGGCGACAGCATCATCGGCAAAAGAAGCAGCGTGGTGATCAGCCCCTTCAGCGGGATCGGGCGGTTCAGCAGCATGGCAAGCCCGAAGCCCACCAGAACCTGCCCCGTCACCGAGATGATCACGTATTTCGCGGTGATCGTGAAATTGCGCCAAATGAACGGGTCGCTCAAAAGGTCGCGGAAATTCGCCAGACCGATCCAGTTCGCCGGCGCCGAGGTAGAGGCGCGGTAGTCGGTGAAGGCAGTGTAAAGCGAATAAAGCAGCGGGAAGACGTTGAAAACGATCAGGAATGCGATCGTGGGAATGATGAAGAGATTGCGGATCGAAAGGTCGGAAAGCCCCCGCGCAGCCGCGCGCGTATTAGGCTCAAGCCGGGTCATCACGTCTGCCACGGTATCCATCCTGCATCTTGAGAAAACGGCGGGCGCAGGGAGGCGCCCGCCGCCGGGAGTCGGTCGCCTTACTGGATGCGACCGTATTTCTTGAAGGTTTCGTTCCAGTCGGCTGTCAGCGCATCCAGCACCTCTTTCGCGGTGCCTTCGCCGCCGACGATGTAGGGATAGATCCGCGCGTTGGCCGCCGTCAGAAGCTCGGCATATTCCGGCACGGCCCAGAAGTCCTTCACCATGAACATGGTCTGATAGAAGGCCTCGTTATAGGGCGTCGCCTTGCGGAACTCTTCGCTTTCCAGCGTGGCCGCGTGCGCGGTGTAGCCGCCAAGCTCGGCCCAGCGCTTCTGGGTCTCTTCCTTGATGAACCATTCGAGGAACTTGAACGCCTCTTCCTGGTTCTCCGAGTAGGAGACGATCGAGATGCCCTGCCCGCCCAGCGCGGCGAACTGGTCGCCGTTCGGGCCCTTCGGGTTGGCGAAGAAGCCGGTCACTTCGGCATTCGGGTTCGTCGCGGGGTTCACCAGCGCCGGGAAGAAGGCGAAGTAGTTCATCGACATGGCCGCAAGGCCCTCGGTGATCGCCTGGTTGTTTTCCACGAAGAAGGTCTTCGACCAGCCGGGCGGGGTAAAGCCGTAAAGCTTGCGATAGGCTTCCAGACCGGCAATCGAGGCGTCCGAGTTCAGGATGCCGTCAACCTGATAGGTCGAATAGTCGCCCAGGTTCCCGCCATAGGAGAACAGCGCGTTTTCCACACCCATGATCAGCCCGTCATACGAGTTGTCGGTGTAGATCGCGATGCCATAGCGGTTCTGGTCGGGCCGGTGGAAGAATTCGGCGATGTCGATCAGCTGTGCCCAGGTTTCCGGCACGGCCAGATCATAGCCATACTTCTCCTTGAACGCGGCCATCTCGGCCGGGTCTTCGAACCAGTCCTTGCGGTAGGACCAGCCGACCGCGTCGCCCTCGGCCGGGACAGCCCAGTACTTGCCCGAGTTGCCGGGGTATTCGGCATAGTACTTGACCGTGGCCGGAGCCATGATCTCACCCAGCTTGTGGGTGTTGAAGAACTCGGTCAGGTCCACATAGTGACCCGCTTCCGAGGCCGCACCCAACCACTGGCTGTCGCCGACGATCATGTCATAGGCCGAGCCGCGGGCGTTGAATTCGGTGAAGGCCTTGGTCTGGAAGTCCTGCCAGGGCGTGGTTTCCACCGTGACGGTCACGCCCGTCTCGGCCTCATACTCGTTCACGAGTTCCTGCAGGTAGTTCGCAGGGTCCCATTCGGCCCAGAAGATCGTCAGTTCCTGAGACATTGCCGCGGGCGCGGACAGCGCAATCGCCGCAACGCCGGCCATAAGCCGGTAGAGTTGTCTTTGCATCCGTTCTCCTCCCCTAGTCGGTGATCGGCGGCAGCGTCTTCGGGGCCAAATATGCCTTGCGCGCTCCGCCCAGTATTCTTCTGGCCCCTCCTCTTCCGATAAAATTGGTATTACCAGATTGGGGGCTGTGTCAAGGCGCCCGTTGCAGCTTTACAGACAGGTTTGGCTGATGAAACGCTGCAGGAATGAGCGAATCATCCGCGAAAACACAGAAAACAATCAAAACAGCCGATTCTGCGGACCAGCAGGCCGCTGCCCGTGGCTTGTTGCTTGGGTTCGATTTGGCCAGACCAGATTATTCCGGCCTAGGCCTCGGCCGATCCGGCCTCATGCCGGGCCGCATCCAGCAGCGCCCCGGCAGCCCAAAGGGCAACATCCTGCGCGTCACGGTCGCTCAGGCCACAGATGTCTTTCAGCACGATCAGCGCCTCGATCCCGAAGGTCAGCGACAGCGCCTGCACCAGGCGCGTGGCCTGAACCGGCGGCAGGTGAAGGCTGCCGACGGCGCGCGCCAGCAGATCGCGGCGATGGCCACGGCCAAGGGTCACGTCGCCGGGCTTTTCGGCGTTCGGCTCGATCGACTGGCGCAAAGCGGCGCGGAATGTGGCCTCATGCTCGCTGATCCGGGGGAAGGCTGTGGCATAAAGCTCGGCCAGACGCCCGCGCGCATCCTGATCGCCCCCCTGCCAGTTCAGGATCGGCCCCAGCGCCTCGGCCACCACGGCGCGCAGCATGTCGGCCAGCGTCGGGAAATAGCGGTAGGCGGTGGAACGCGAAACGCCCGCCGCTTCGGCCACCTCGCTGACCGAGGGCGAAAGGCCGCGGCGCATCATCTCGGTCGCGGTGGCCACCATCAGCGCACGGGTGCGGGCAGCGGCCCCCCTTGGCGGGACAGCGCCGGCGGATTCGTCATTGTCGTTGACAGGGACCGGAACTTGCATCCCATTATGATACTCGAGTCTCATTTTCGATCAAGCGACAAGACGTCCGGCCAACCGCGCCGCCGATGCGGGCCGAAAGGGGAGCAACCGCAATGCCCGTGATCCACATTGCCGGAACCGCCGATACCAAGGGCGAGGAACTGGCATGGCTGCGCGCGCTGATCACCGCCGCGGGCCAGCACGCCGTGATTGTCGATCTGGGCACCCGTGCGCCGTCGGTTCCCGTCGATGTTCCCGCCGGGCAGGTGGCCGCCTGCCATCCGCAGGGGGCGGCGGCGGTTCTGGGCGGCGATGACCGTGGCAAGGCCGTAGCCGCCATGGGCGAAGCCTTTGCCGTCTGGTGCCGGCAGAACGCCGCCGGAATTTCCGGCATGATCGCCATCGGCGGCGGTGGCGGCACCTCGATCGCCTGCGCGGGCATGCGCGAGCTGCGCTATGGTCTGCCGAAGCTGATGGTTTCCACCCTCGCCTCGGGCGATACTGCGCCTTATGTCGGCACCTCGGATATCATGATGATGCCGGCGGTCACCGATATCGCCGGGCTGAACCGGCTGAGCCGGGTCATCCTGTCGAACGCGGCCCATGCCATGGTGGGGGCGGTCAGCGCCCCGGTGCCCGACACGCGGTCGGACAAACCGGCCATCGGGCTGACGATGTTCGGCGTTACCACGCCCTGCGTCACGGCGATCAGCGCGGTGCTTGGCGCCAGCCATGACTGCATGGTCTTTCACGCCACCGGCACCGGCGGCCGCACGATGGAGCGGCTACTGGCCGAGGGCGTGCTGGCCGGCCTGATCGACATCACGACCACCGAAATCGCCGACCTGTTGTTCGGCGGCGTCCTGGCGGCGGCACCTGACCGGCTGGATGTCGTGGCGCGCACCGGCGCACCCTGGGTCGGCTCGGTCGGGGCGCTGGACATGGTGAATTTCTGGGCCCCTGCGACGGTGCCCGAACGCTACCGCGACCGGCTGTTCTACCACCACAACCCCAACGTCACCCTGATGCGCACCACCCCCGCAGAAAACGCCGCGATGGGGCGCTGGATCGCAGACAAACTGAACGCCTGCCCCGGTCCAGTGCGCCTGCTGGTGCCGGAAAAGGGCGTCTCGGCGCTGGATGTCGAAGGTGGTCCGTTCTGGTCGCCCGAAGCGGACGCCGCCCTGTTTCAGGCGCTGCGCGAGACACTGCGCGACCCCGCGCAGCTGCTCTTCCTGCCATTGCACATCAACGACCCGGCTTTTGCACAAGCCGCGGCCCGGCACTTTCTGGACATATCGGAGACATGATGCCCGCCATTCCCCGCAAGACCATCCTTGACCGCTTTCACCGGATGATCGCCGAAGGCCGTCCGATCATCGGCGGCGGCGCCGGCACCGGGCTTTCCGCCAAATCCGAGGAAGCCGGCGGCATCGACCTGATCATCATCTACAATTCGGGCCGCTACCGCATGGCGGGCCGGGGCTCGGCGGCGGGGCTTCTGGCCTATGGCAATGCCAACCAGATCGTCCGGGAAATGGCGGTCGAGGTGCTGCCGGTGGTGAAACATACGCCGGTTCTGGCCGGGGTGAACGGCACCGACCCCTTCATCCTGATGCCGCAGTTTCTGGCCGAACTGAAGGCGATGGGCTTTTCGGGCGTCCAGAACTTCCCCACCATCGGGCTTTTCGACGGGGCAATGCGGCAGAGCTTTGAGGAAACCGGCATGGGTTTCGGGCTTGAGGTGGACATGATCGCCGAAGCCCATGCGCAGGACCTGCTGACGACGCCCTATGTCTTCAACCCCGATGAGGCCACCGCCATGACCCGGGCGGGTGCCGACATCATCGTGGCGCATATGGGCGTGACCACCGGCGGCACCATTGGCGCCACCTCGGCCAAGACGCTGGACAGCTGCGTGGCCGAGATCAACGCCATTGCCGACGCAGCGCGGGCGGTCAGGCCCGATGTGATCCTGCTGTGCCACGGCGGCCCCATCTCGATGCCCGAGGATGCGGGCTATGTGCTGCACCACGCCGACCGCATTCACGGCTTCTATGGCGCCTCTTCGGCAGAACGCCTGCCGGCCGAACGCGCGATTGCCGACCAGATCCGCGCCTTCAAGGCGCTGCCCGCGAAAGGATGACACGATGACCGACGTGAAAGACCTGTTCCGCTATCCCGGCGATGTCGATGCCTTCGGCTTTGACTGGGGACAGCTTTCGGTGGTTCTGGGGCCAAATGTGAACGGCGCGCAGAAATTCTCGGCCGCCGTGGTCACCGTGCCGCCCGGTCAGGGCCACGCCCGCCACAACCACCCCGGCGCCGAAGAGATCATCTACATCCTGGAAGGCGAAGGCGCCCAGATGGTCGAGGATGAGGCCGGCACCCCCCATACCGAGCAGGTGCGGCCGGGCTGCTGTGTCTTCATCCCCGAAAGCCGTTTCCATTCCACCCTGAACACCGGCAGCGCCGACATGCGCATCTTCGTGGTCTATGCCCCGACCGGCCCCGAAGAGGTGCTGAAGACGCTGCCCGATTTCCGTCTGATCCCGCGGAAAGGCTGACCGATGATTGACCTTGCCGCAGCCCGACTGCCCTACAGCTTTGCCAAGCTGGATGACCTGATGGAGAAGGCCGGGATTGACGTTCTGGTCGTCACATCCAAGCACAATGCCCAGTATCTGCTGGGC
Source organism: Paracoccaceae bacterium (assembly GCA_014859945.1). Taxonomy (GTDB): domain Bacteria; phylum Pseudomonadota; class Alphaproteobacteria; order Rhodobacterales; family Rhodobacteraceae; genus Fuscibacter. Next base: position 14,897 of record JACZKR010000070.1, read on the forward strand.
GGCTACCGCTTCATCTTCTTCTCGGCCATGGATGCCATCGGCCACAGCCGCTATCTGCCGGTGCTGGTCTATGTGAAGGGCGCGCCCGACCGCACGGCCTATGTCGCGAACAAGATGGAGGCGGGCGAACACGCGAACCACCCGTTCTGGACACCCCATTTCATGCCGGTGTCCTGGGGGTCACGCGATTCGATCGCGGCGGCCATCGGCCATATCAAGGCGCATTGCCCCGGCGCCGTGCGCATCGGGATCGAGCCGTCGTTTTTGCCGCTCGACAGTGCCCGCCTGCTGGAAGACGCCTTCCCGCTGTCGCCCATGGTCGATGCGACCGGCGTGATGGAGCGGTTGCGCGCCGTGAAGACGCCTGCGGAACTGGCGCTGATGAAAGAGGCGTCCGAATCCATCACCGCCGCGATGCAGGCAACCATTGCGGGCGCACAGGCGGGCCATACCAAGACCCAGATCATCGAACGCCTGCGGCGCGAGGAAACCGCGCGCGGCCTGCAGTTCGAATACTGCCTTCTGACGCTGGGCGCCTCGCACAACCGCGCGGCGTCCGATCAGGCCTGGCAGCCGGGCGAGGTGCTGTCGATCGATTCGGGCGGCAACCTGCGCGGCTATATCGGCGACATCTGCCGGATGGGCGTTCTGGGTGAACCGGACACCGAACTGACCGACCTTCTGGCCGAGATCGAGACGGTTCAGCAGGCAGCCTTTTCCGCCGTGCGGGCCGGGGCGGCGGGGGGTGACCTGATTGCGGCGGGCGAAGCGGCGCTGGCCCGCCAGCCGAACCGCGCCTGCACCGACTTCTTTGCCCATGGCATGGGGGTGATCACCCATGAGGCGCCCTTCCTGATGACGAACCACCCCGTCGCCTACGAAGGCACCGACGCCGGCAGCCCGCTTGAGGCCGGGATGGTCCTGTCGATCGAAACGACGATGCTTCACCCCCGGCGCGGCTTCATCAAGCTGGAAGACACGCTGGCAGTCACCGCGACGGGCTATGAGGTCTTCGGAACCGAGGGGCGCGGCTGGAACCGGGGCGGCATCGCCTGAACCGGCCTTCGGTGCCGCAACCTGCCCTTGCGGCCTGCGTCCGCCCTGCCTAAGAAGGCCGGATGATGCGACGGAGGCCGCAATGCTTGACCTGACCTATACCGCGCCGCGCCCCAAGGTGATCTCGGGCGCCAAGGCAGAGTGGGAACTGGTGATCGGGATGGAAATCCATGCCCAGGTCGCCTCGAACGCCAAGCTGTTCTCTGGCGCCTCGACGCAGGTCGGCGCGGAGCCCAACTCGAACGTCGCCTTCGTCGATGCTGCGATGCCCGGGATGCTGCCCGTGATCAACGAATTTTGCGTGGCGCAGGCGGTGCGGTCGGGCCTTGGGCTGAAGGCGCAGATCAACCTGCGCTCGGCCTTCGACCGCAAGAACTACTTCTACCCCGACCTGCCGCAGGGCTATCAGATCAGCCAGCTTTACCACCCCATCGTGGGCGAAGGCGAAGTGCTGGTGGAAATGGGGCCGGGCGTTGCGCGTCTGGTGCGGATCGAGCGGATTCACCTGGAACAGGACGCTGGCAAGTCGATTCACGACATGGACCCGAACATGTCCTTCGTGGACCTGAACCGCACCGGCGTCGCACTGATGGAGATCGTCAGCCGCCCCGACATCCGCGGACCGGAAGAGGCGGCGGCCTATGTGGCCAAACTGCGCCAGATCCTGCGCTATCTGGGCACCTGCGACGGCAACATGCAGAACGGCAACCTGCGGGCCGACGTAAACGTCTCGGTCTGCCGGCCCGGGCAGTATGAGAAATATCAGGCGACGCAGGATTTCAGCCATCTGGGCACACGCTGCGAGATCAAGAACATGAACTCGCTGCGGTTCATTCAGGCTGCCATTGATTATGAGGCGCGGCGCCAGATCGCCATTCTGGAAGATGGCGGCAAGGTGGTGCAGGAAACCCGGCTTTACGACCCCGACAAGGGCGAGACGCGCTCGATGCGGTCAAAGGAAGAAGCGCATGACTACCGCTACTTCCCCTGCCCCGACCTTCTGCCGCTTGAAATCGAACAGGCCTGGGTCGATGACATCGCGGCTTCCATGCCCGAACTGCCTGACGCCAAGAAGGCCCGCTTCATGGGCGATTTCGGGCTGACCGATTACGACGCCAGCGTCCTGACCGCCGAGCTTGAGGCGGCGGCTTTCTTTGAGGCCGTGGCACAGGGCCGCGACGGCAAGATCGCCGCGAACTGGGTGATCAATGAGCTTTTCGGGCGTCTGAACAAGGAATCGAAGGGCGTCGGCGACAGCCCGGTTTCGGCGGCTCAACTGGGTGGCCTTCTGGACCTTCTGGGCGCGGGCGAAATCACCGGCAAGATGGCCAAGGAACTGTTTGAAATCCTCTGGACCGAAGGCGGCGATCCGGCCGAAGTGGCGGCGGCGCGCGGCATGAAGGCCGTGACCGACACCGGCGCCATCGAAAAGGCGCTGGATGACCTGATCGCGGCCAACCCCGCGCAGGTGGAAAAGGCCAAGGTCAACGCCAAGCTTGCCGGCTGGTTCACGGGGCAGGTGCTGAAGGCTACGGGCGGCAAGGCCGACCCGGCGGTGGTCAACGCCATGGTGGCGCAGAAGCTGGGGCTCTGACGCGCCATTGGTGCGTGAGATCAGGCACCCTACAGGTAGCCTGTGGGGTGCGTGCTTGCACGCGCCTTCCCCGCCCTACCCGAATACCGCCTTTGCCTGCGCCTCCAGCCGCGCGCGCTGGAAGGCCACGAAATCCGCCGCCGGTTGCTGCGCCTCGATGAAGGCCACGAACGGGTCGATGACCGGCGTCCGCTGGCCTGCCAGCGCCTCGATCACAGCAAGGCCGCAGAAGGGCACGACGGCTTCGGAATAGCCGCCCTCATGCACGGCGACCAGTCGCCCGCCGCATATCTCGGCCGCAAGCGCCTTCATCCGGCGGGTCATTTCTGCGAAGGTGCCGGAATGGGCCTGCATCCGTGCCAGCGGGTCCATCGCATTGGCATCCAGCCCGCAGGCGATGACAATGATCTCGGGCCGGAATTCCCGCAACGCCGGCAGGACCAGCAGGTCCATCGCATCCAGATAGGCCTGATGCCCGCCGCCGGGCAGCAGGGGCACGTTCAGGTTGGCGCCCAGGCCCGCCCTTCGGCCACGCTGGCTGGCCTGCCCGGTGTCGGTGGGAAAACACGCCTCCTGATGCAGCGAGATGGTCAGCGTATCGGCCCGGTCCAGATAGATCGCCTCGGTGCCGTTGCCGTGATGCACATCCCAGTCCACCACCGCCGCGCGCAGCGGGCCATGGGCCGCCCGCAATGCCTCAAGCGCCACGGGGATATTGGCCAGCAGGCAGAACCCCATGCCGGCATCGGGCAGGCAGTGGTGGCCGGGCGGGCGCGACAGGACATAAGCGTTGTCCACGCGGCGCTGCCACACATCGCGCAGAGCCTGCACCGCCAGACCCGCCGAAAGCGCAGCGATTTCGTATCCCCCGGCCGAGAAGCGGGCCTCATGCCCGATCTCGCCGCCGCCGGCATCGGACAGCGCCTTGAAGCGGTCCAGATAGGCGGCAGGGTGAATGCGGAGCAGATCTTCACGGCCCGCCGGTTCGGCGCGGCGCTGATCCAGCCGGTCAAGAAGGCCCGACACCTCGACCAGATTGCGCAGCCGGCGTTTCGATTCCGGGCTTTCTGCATGTCCGCCCGAAGCCACGGGTTGCAGCCATGGCCCCACGGGCAGGATCAGCACATGTTCGCCGGCGGAATGCCAGAAGCAGCGTTCGTCGTGGTAAAGGGCTGTGGTCATGGCGCCTCCGCTACCGGGCAGGATGGGCGGGCGTCACTGGTGCGTCAATCACTTGCGGCAGGCAGGGGGGCGCCCACTAACGCTTGCGTGATCGGCAGCGGCGCTGAAACGGCTTTGTTTTCTTGGACTTGCGAACCGAATCTCTCTATGTTGCGCGCCACTGCCAGAAGGAGTGCCCGATGCAGCGCTATGAATACAACGTCGTCCCCGCCCCCCGCCGTGGCGAGAAAGCCCGGGGCGTCAAGACGACCGAAGACCGCTTTGCGCTGGCACTGACGACGCTGATGAACACGCTTGGCCGCGACGGTTGGGAATATCTGCGCGCCGACACCCTGCCGGTGGACGAGCGGACGGGGCTGACCGGCACCAAGACCTCATTCCAGAACATGCTGGTCTTCCGCCGCCCGGTGGACGAAGCGAAGGCCGAGGCTGCGCCTCCGCGCCTTGTCGTGGCCGAACCGGCGCCGGCACCCGCGCCCAAGCTTGGCCCGGCCGAAGTGCCCGCAGGCCCTGCGCCCAGCATCGGCCCGGCGAAGCCCGATCTCGCGGCCGAATGATCAGCCGCGCGCCGCGGCCAGCGCCTGCGGCAGCACCTCGGCAAAGATGTCCAGCGCCGCGTCGTCGCCCAGACTGACGCGGATGCAGCGATCCAGCGGCGCGACACCCGGCATGCGGATGAAGACCCCGCGCGCCACGCATTCCCGCAGCACCGCCCGGGCAAAATCGCCATCGGCGCCGCAATCCATCGTCACGAAATTGGTGGCTGACGGGAGCGGGCGCAGCCCGTTTTCGGTGGCGATGCCGGCCAGCCTGTCTCGGGCGGCCAGCGTCAGCTGCCGCACCCGCTGCAGATGGGCGGTATCGGCCAGCGCCGCCAGCGCGCCGGCCTGCACGATCCGCCCGACGCCGAAATGGTTGCGCACCCGGTCAAAGGCCGCAGCCAGCGCCGGTTCAGCCAGCGCATAGCCCACCCTTGCCCCGGCCATGCCATGGGCTTTCGAGAAGGTGCGGAAGCGGATCACATTGGGCCGGTCGGGCGCCACCACCGGCATCGTGCCGTCGGGCGCCAGATCGGCATAGGCTTCATCCAGAACCAGCAGCGTGGTTTCGGGCAGGGCGGCAATCATCTCTTCCACCACCGCGGCGGGGTGGTGGCTGCCCATCGGATTGTCGGGGTTCGCCAGATAGACCAGCTTGGCCACCTGCGCACGGGCGGCGGCGACCAGCGCCGCGGGGTCTTCGTGGTCGTCCCGGTAGGGCACCCGCAGCAAATCGCCGCCATGGCCCGCGACATGAAAGTTGAAGGTCGGATAGGCGCCCAGCGAGGTGACCACCCGGTCGCCCCGCGTGATCGTCAGCCGCACCAGCCAGCCCAGAAGCCCGTCGATCCCCTCGCCCACCACCACATGGGCCGGGCTGACCCCGTGATGCGCGGCAAGCGCCGCCTTCAGGTCGTGGTTCTCGGGGTCGCCGTACATCCAGACATCGGCAGCCGCCCGCTGCATCGCGGCCACGGCGGCGGGCGACGGACCGAACAGACTTTCATTCGCCCCCAGCCGCGCGCGGAAGGGGCGGCCCATGGCGCGTTCCTGCGTCTCGGGGCCGACGAACGGCACGGTGGCGGGCAGGCTGTCGGCAAGGGGGGTCAGAAAGCGGCTCATGGCGGGAATTGACCCCGAAATCCCGCCGCCGGCAAGGGCCGTCTAGGGTTCGTACTCAATAAGGGATTCCGGTTTGTGTGGTTTCATGATTCCCTTCTGCGGTATGCGGGAGGGGATGATGGCGCGATACGATCTGAGCGACGAGGAGTGGCGGCTTGTCGAGCCTCTTTTGCCGAAGCGTGG
>JACZKR010000071.1 GCA_014859945.1 Paracoccaceae bacterium
GCACCGCCTCGCGCCTTGCGGGGGGGCAGGTGCTGGGGGTGCTGGTGCAGGCCAATTACGGCGGGCATCTGCGGGTGGACGGGCAGCCGGTGGCAAACCTTGCCGCGCATGATGCCAACGGGTCCATCGTGATCGTGCTGGCCACCGATGCGGCGCTGGATGCGGGCGCGCTGCGGCGGCTGGCAACGCGGGCCTTCGGGGGGCTCGCCCGCACCGGGGCGGCGCTGTCGCATGGCTCGGGCGATTATGCGCTGGCCTTTTCCACCTGCCGCAGCCCGCAGGCCCAGCGGGGCGAAGACCTGTCGGCGCTGTTCGAGGCCGCCATCGAAGTGACCGAAGAGGCGATCCTGAACGCGCTGGTCATGGCCTGTGACATGCAGGGCCTTGATGCGGCAAGCGGCGAAGCTTCACGCTTCGCCGCCCTGAAACTTTCGCCGAAACCCTGAACAAGCTTCGCGGGAGGGCCGAAGCCCCCCGCGAAGAGTTCCTCAGACCGGGACAGGGAGTGTCCGGCTGCGGGATTGCGAATGCAGGCTTTCCAGCCAGCGCGTGTCCTGTGCGGGGGCGATGCCCAGATGCATCGCCTCAAGATCGCTGCGGCTCAGCCCGATATCGTTCAGAAGCCGGTCATCGTCCCGCGACAGCAGGAACGCGGTGGACCGGCGCATCTGCATCAGTTCGAGAAAACGGTGAAACATGACGGCCTCCATTGCTGATCCTGTGATCGCACGGGATTTGACATTTCACAAACGAATAGGTTTTATGGGTCATATTGGGAAAGTTCATGGGTAAGACATGCAGGCCCCGCCCGACAGTGACCTGATGCGCAGCTTTCTGGCGGTGGCCGATACCGGATCGGTCACGGCGGCGGCCGACCGGCTGGGGCGGACGCAATCGGCCGTCAGCCTGCAGATCAAGCGGCTGGAGGAGAACCTGGGCCAGCCGCTGTTCAACCGGCTGGCGCGGGGGGTGGCGCTGACGCCGCGGGGGGCGCAGCTTCTGCCCTATGCCCGCCGCGTGGTGTCGCTTCTGGATGAGGCGGCGATTGCCTTGCGGGAAAAGCCGCTGACCGGGCCGGTGCGCGTGGGCATACCCGACGAATATTCCGGCACCGTGCTGCCCCGGGCGCTGGCGGCCTTTGACGAACGGCACGAGGGGGTGCAGGTGACCGTGCGCTGCGACCATTCCGAAGGCCAGATGCGCGCGCTGGAGGCCGATGATCTGGACCTCGCCGTGATCTATGACTGGAGCTATGTGCAGGATGGCGAGCTTCTGTGCATTGACCCGACGGTCTGGGTGACCTCGGTCGCCCATGCCCAGCATCTGCGGCGGCCGGTGCCGGTGGGGCTGTATTTCCGGTCAGACTGGTGCCGCGATTTCGCCGAAGCCTCGCTGAACCAGCAGGGCATCGACTGGCGGCCGGCCTGGATGTGCGATCTGGCGGCGGGGTTCCGGGTGGCGGTTTCGAACGGGGTGGCGATTGCGCCCCTGTCGCGCAGCACCATCCCGGCGGGTTGCCGCGAACTGACGGCGGCCGACGGCTTTCCCATTGTCGATTCCGCCCGGGTGGTGTTGCGGCGCAATCCGCGCGGCACCTCGCCCGCCATCGAGGGCATGGCGGCGATGCTGCGCGAGGCGTTCCGCCCGCTGGCGGAGGCGACGCGGCCGTGACAGGATGCGCCAACGGAGGACCCGATGATGCGCCTGATGCCTGCCCTGCTTGCCGCCTGCCTTGCCGGCCCCGCCCTTGCCGATGATCTGGACGACCGCGCGACGGCGATCTTTTCGGCCGCCTATCAGGAGGCCTGCTCGGGCGCGTTTCTGGAGGATGGCCGGCTGATCGAGCCGCCGCAGCGCTTCGCCATGACCTCACCCTCCAGCTATGGCGGCGATCCGGCGCCGATGGTGCTGTGGCTGTTCCGTTGCAACATCGGGGCCTACAACGTGCAGTCGGTGGCGCTGGCTTACAGCGAGATGAACGGCGTCATCCCCCTGCACTTCGCCACGCCCGATCTGAACATCGTTCTGGAAGACCCCGAGGATTACGAAAGCGCGGTGAAAGAGGTGCAGATCATGGGCTGGTCTGCGACGCCCTTTCTGGTGAATGCCGAGGTCGATGCGGCGGCCGGAGAGTTGCGGCAGGTGGGCTACTGGCGCGGGATCGGCGATGCCTCGGACATGGCGGTGTGGCGGCTGGCCGATGAGGCGTTCCGCCTGATCCGCTATGAGGTGGACGCAAGCTATGACGGCGCGGTCAACCCCGAAGTGCTGGTCACGTTTCCCTGATGCCGGCGCGGTCGGTCTCCACGCCTCTGGGCCCTGTCGTCGTGACCGAAGAGGGCGGGCGCATCACCGGCCTGCGCTGGTCGCTGGTCGAGGCGGCGGATGACAGCGCGCTTCTGGACCGGGCCGAGGAGCAGTTGACCGGGTATTTCGCCGGAACGCGCACCGCCTTTGACCTGCCCCTGGATTTCGGCACCGGCTTTCATGAAGGCGTGCGGCGGGCGATGGCGGCCATTCCCTTTGGCCATACCCGCACCTATGGCGAGATTGCCGCCGAACTGAAGGCGCCGGCGCAGGCGGTGGGGCAGGCCTGCGCGGCCAATCCGGTTCCCATTCTGATCCCCTGTCACCGGGTGCTGGGGGCCAATGGCCTTGGCGGCTTTTCGGCGCCGGGCGGGGTGGAAACCAAGGTCTTCCTTTTGCGCCACGAGGGGGCGGCGGGGCTGCTGATCTGACGGGCGACCCGACTGCCGGCCCGACTTGTCTAAGGCCACCTGCGGAAAGCCGTAATGCCACCTGCGCCGCCGCGCTTGCCGGCGCGGGCCCGCCGATTGTAACGGTTCTGCGACAGGTACGGCGGGGGTGCGCGTGAGCTTCTGGGTGATGATGGCCGTTCTGGGATCGGCTTTCCTGCACGCGCTTTGGAACTCGCTTCTCAAGGTCGGCGCCTCGCGCATGGGGGCGATGGTGCTGATGTCGGTCTGCGAGATCCCCATCGGCGTGGCCGTGGTGATGGCGCTGCCGCCCCTTGACCATGCCGCCGTCGCGCCCTGGGTGATCGGGGCGGGTTGTGCGCATTTCTTCTACAAGCTGTTCCTGACCTATGCCTATGAACGCGGCGATCTGAGCCGGGTCTATCCGATTGCCCGCGGCTCGGCGCCGCTGGTGGTGGGGGTGGTGTCGCCCTTCTTCCTGTCGGACATCGTGACGCCGATGGAATTTGCCGGCATCGCGGTCTTGGGCGCTGGCATCCTGATGATGGCGCAGGGGGTGTTTTCCAGCGGCGAGAACCGCAGGCTGATCCCCTATGCGCTGGGTTCGGCCTGCGCGACGGCGACCTACACTTTGATCGACGGGCAGGGCGCGCGGGTGGCGGGCGATGCGGTGGCCTATATCGCCTGGGTCTTCGTGGCGGACGGGCTGTTCTTTGCGGCGGGCATCATGCTGTGGAAGGGCGTCGATGTGCTGCCGCGCCAGCGCAAGGCCTGGGGCATCGGCATTGCGGCGGCGGCGGCGTGATGCTGACGCGGCTGTAGGGGGCGGTCGGAGAAGGAAAGGCACTGCCTTTCCCCGCCCGTCGCG
>JACZKR010000072.1 GCA_014859945.1 Paracoccaceae bacterium
GCCACCAGCCCCTCCATCACGATCTGGGTCCGCGCCAGTTCCAGAAGCCGGGCCGCGACCCGCGCCAGCACCCCGCCGCCCGTGGCCAGCGACAGGGCCAGCGGATGGCCGTCCACCACCTGCCGCGCCAGCGCCCCCACCTCCATCGGCAGGCCCGCCAGACGCGGCGCCTTGCACCAGCTGTAGCCTGGGGCGGCCATCGCCTCATCGGGTTCGGTCATGCCATCAAGCGGGTGGGCGGTGGCGCCCTTCATCCAGGCGTGGCTCAGGTCTTCGCGGATCAGCGCGGGGTCAACCGGACGCAACGCACCGTCCCAGATGCCGGCGGCAAAGGCCGGGCCCTCCGCCCCCGGATAGGCGCCGAAGGACAGATAGCGCCCCGCCCCCCGGCCCAGATGGCGCAGGTCCAGATCGGCGGCGATCTCCAGAAACAGCGCCGCATCGCCGCCGGGCCAGCGCATCAGCGCCGCCTCATCCGGCAGGGCGCAGAAATCCTCAAGCCGGCCGCCAAAGACCGTGGCTTCCAGATAGCGGCGGAAGGCGCGCAGCGTGGCCGCCAGCCGCGCCTTTTCGCGGGGCCCCGGCGCTCGGGTGACCCCGCCGGGCTGGATGGCCAGCGTATGCGGCCACTTCCCGGCCAGAAGCCCCATGACATGCAGCAGCTCGGCCCGCGCCGCCACGGCCGCGCGTTGGGCGCTGCCCTCCATCGCGGTGAACCGGTCCACGGCGCGGGCGTGCCAGGCCCGTCCGGCATAGGCGGGGCGGGCGAAATCAGGCATGAAGAACAGGTGGAAATGCGTCAGGTGATCGGCCGCATTCTCGGCCGCGTGGATCAGCGCGGCGGCCATCGCGCCCTGCGGCGTCGGCTGCAGGCCCATCGCATCGGCCAGCGCCCGCGCCGCCGCCGCAGACTGGCTGATCGAGCAGATGCCGCAGATGCGCGGCGTGATCACCAGCGCGTCGCGCGGATCGCGGCCTTCCAGCATCCGTTCAAACCCGCGGTAAAGCGGCGCGTTCACCTGCGCGCGCGCCACCCGGCCGTCGGCGATGTCCAGCGTCACCTCAAGATCGCCTTCGACCCGGTTGAACGGGCCGACCACCAGCCGCGCTTCGGTCATCGCGGCTTCCTCAGCGTCGGCGGCACGATCACCCGGTCGGCATGGGCATTGGCGCCGATCCGCGTCGGCGTCGCGGCCTTGGAGAGTGAGGCCAACGCCATGAACCACGCCTTCGGCATGTCGGTGGGCAGGCCCACGGGAATGCCGGCGATCTTGGGCGTTTCGACAAAGGCATGGGCCGGGTCTTCGAACTGCGGCGCGGTGCAGTTGATGCAGGGATAGCCGCCCCGGGTGCAGCTGCCCTCGCCGTTCCACGGCCGGATGTTGCAATCGCCCACGGCCTGCGTGCCGATGCAGCCCAGATTTTCCATCATGCAGCCGATTTCCGACAGGTCGCGGGCGCTGGCCTTGTATTCGTAGAACTCGTTCTTCGGGCAGCCGTGATGCACCAGATGGTCGGCGTAGAAGCGCGGCCGCGCCATGCCGTCCAGCGCCACCGCCTCTCCCGCCGCCAGCATCATCAGCGTCTCGGTCACCCAGCCGGGATGGGTGGGGCAGCCCGCCACGTTGATCACCGGCCCGCCCGAACCGCTGCGCCAGTCGGGCGCAAACAGCCCGCCGGGATGGGCGCCGTCATATTGCAGGCCGACCGCGTCGCTGGGGTTGCCGCCCGCCGCCGTCACCCCGCCATAGGCCGCGCAGGTGCCCACCGCCACCACATGCCGCGCCCGCGCCGCGATGGCGGTGACCCAGTGCATCAGGCTTTGCCCCGTCCCCGACAGCATCTGGAACCGCCCGGTCCCCGCCGGTCCGCGCGCGATGGCGCCCTCGACGCAGAGGATGTCCAGCGCCACGCGGCCCTCGGCCACATCCTCAAGCAGCGCCCGCGCCTCGGCGCCGGTTTCCAGCGACAGCGCCGGATGCCACAAGAGGCGGATGCCCGCATCTTCCAGCATCTCGATGGCGCCGGGGCTTTCGGCGCAGAGAAGCGACATGGTGCAGCCGCCGCAACCCGAGGCCTGAAGCCACAGAAGCGTCGTCATGGCGCGTCTCCGGCCGGCAGCGACAGGCGGAAGCAGGCGCCTTCGGGCACCTCGCACAGGGTCAGGCTGCCGCCATGCTCCTCGGCAATCTTGTGGCTGATCGACAGGCCCAGCCCGGTGCCGCGCCCGACGGGCTTTGTCGTGAAGAACGGATCGAAGATCGAGGCGCGCAGCTCCGCCGGCACCCCCGGTCCGTTGTCGGCCACCGACAGCACCGCCAGCCCGTCCTGCCGCTGCACCGACAGGCGGATTTCGGCGCCCTCGCGCCCCTCCAGCGCATCGACCGAGTTCTGGACCAGGTTCATCACCACCTGCTGCAGATGCCCCATCCGGCCCAGAACCTGCACCGGCTGCATCTCGGTCATGGTCAGCGCCACCGGCTGCTTCATGCCGCGCATCACCCAGCTTGCCGCAACGCGGACCGTCTCGGCCAGATCGAACAGCACCTTTTCCCCCGACCCGTCCGAGGACAGCCGCCGCAGGTCTTCGACGATGTCGCGCACCCGCTCGGCGCCGTCGCGGGCGCCGCCGATGGCTTCGCGCAGGTTCGCCACCTCACGGTCCAGCCGCAGATCCTTGCGCAGCTGGATCAGCTCTTCGCGGCTGGCGCCGTCCTGCACCCGGGCGAAATAGGTTTCGAACTTTGTCGCATAGCGTTCCAGCGCATGGGTATTGGCATAGACAAAGCTGATGGGGTTGTTCAGCTCATGCGCCACCCCCGCCAGAAGCCGGCCCAGCGAGGCCAGCTTTTCGTTGCGCACCAGCTGGGTCTGCGCGGTCTTCAGCGCGTCATGGCTGAGGCTGAGATCGGCATAGGCCTGCCGCAGCGCGCCCAGGGGCCGGCCGGTCAGCACGAAACCATCCACCCGCCCCCGGTCATCCAGCCGGGGCGCGATAGAGATGTCCAGGGGTTCCGTCCCTGCCGCCGTGCGCAGGTTCGCCTCGAAATTCGCGCTGCGCCGGCGGTCGCGCACGGTCTGCAGCATGGCCTGCACCACCGCGCGCTCGTCTGCCGCGAACATCTCGGCCAAAGGCTCGCCCAGTGCGTCGGCCGCGTCCTGCCCGGTCAGGCCGCTGAATGACTGGCTGATCCGGGCAATCCGCCCCGTCCGGTCGGCCACGATCAGCACATCCGACACCGAAGACAGGATCGCCGTCAGGAAGGTGCGCATCTCTTCCAGCTCGGCATTCTGCCGCTCCAGCCGCTCCTGATAGCCGACCAGATCGGCATAGGTGCGGTCCATCGCCTGCAACACATCCAGCCAGGCGGTATCGGAGAAATGGGGGTGCCGCGCAGGCCCCCGGGGATCGGGCAACTGGACCATGCCCGGATGCTAAGTGCTGGGTGCAGGCAGGGAAAGCGAAATCCAACGGGGTGCGCGACGCGGCGGCCGGGCCAAAACAGCGGAAGGAATCCTTGCAGTTGCCAGAAGAATGCGGAAGATCACTTTCCACTCCACTGGCGGGAAATGCCCATTCTTCGTGCATGTTTCCACTATTTTCCAAAGACTTGCACGAAATCCGCGCGAAGCCGCATTTCGCTTCCCCGTCGCGGTGAAAACCATACTCTCACTTCCTACCGGATGTGAAAGCCATCCGACCAGTCACGAGGGGGAGGGCCCGTGTCAACCAAGGTTCTGATTCTGGGCATCGGCAATGTCCTTTGGGCGGATGAAGGCTTTGGCGTCCGCTGCGTCGAGGTCATGGCCGAAACCCAAGCCCTGCCCGACACGGTGCGCCTGCTGGATGGCGGCACGCAGGGGCTGTATCTGCTGCCCTTTCTGGAAGAGGCCGAGGCGCTGATCGTCTTTGACGCCATCGACTATGGCCTGCCGCCCGGCACCATGAAGATCGTCCGCGACGGCGAAGTGCCCGCCTTCATGGGCGCCAAGAAGATGAGCCTGCACCAGACCGGCTTTCAGGACGTGATCGCCACGGCGCAGCTGATGGGCTATTGCCCCGCGCGCATGGTGCTGATCGGCTGCCAGCCGGTGGAACTGGACGATTACGGCGGCGGCCTGCGCCCCGAAGTGGCCGCCCGCATCCCCGAGGCGCTGGCCATCGCCCGCGGCATCCTTGCCGAATGGGACGTGCCGGTGGCCGAGGGCCGCACCGAAAGCGACCTGCTCGCCGACCCCGTGATCCGCCGCGCCGCCTATGAAGCCGGCAGGCCGTCCGAGGCCGAGGCCTGCCGGTCGGGGGA
>JACZKR010000073.1 GCA_014859945.1 Paracoccaceae bacterium
GCCTTGGGTCAGGCCCCATGCGCCTCGTCGGACTCGTAGGCCTCGATGATCCGGGCGACCAGCGGGTGGCGCACCACGTCTTTCGAGGTGAAGTAGTTGAAGCTGACGCCCTTGACGCCCTTCAGGATGCGCTCGGCCTCCTGCAAGCCCGAGGGCACGCCGCGCGGCAGGTCGATCTGCGTGCGGTCGCCGGTGATCACCATGCGGCTGCCCTCGCCCAGACGGGTCAGGAACATCTTCATCTGCATGGTCGTGGCGTTCTGCGCCTCGTCCAGCACCACGAAGGCATTCGACAGGGTGCGGCCGCGCATGAAGGCCAGCGGCGCGATCTCGATGCGCTTTTCCTCCATCAGCTTCTGCACCTGCTTGGCGGGCAGGAAATCATTCAGCGCGTCGTAAAGCGGCTGCATGTAGGGATCGACCTTTTCCTTCATGTCGCCGGGCAGGAAGCCCAGCCGCTCGCCCGCCTCGACGGCGGGGCGCGACAGCACGATGCGCTCGACCGCGCCCGAGATGAACATGGTCACGCCCACCGCCACGGCCAGATAGGTCTTGCCGGTGCCGGCCGGGCCGATGCCGAAGCCAAGCTCGTTCTGGAACAGATTGGCGACATAGGTCTTCTGCGCTTCGGTGCGCGGCTCGATCGGTTTCTTGCGGGTTCTCAGTTCCACGCCCTGTGCCCCGAACATCTCGATCTGCTCGCCCTCGGCGCGCAGCGGGTCGGCCGGGGTGCGGCCCATGCGGATCGCGCCATCGACATCGCCTGCCGCCACGTTACGCCCGCCTTCCAGCCGGGCATAGAGTGAACGCAGCACCGCCGCCGCCTGTTCGCGCGAGATCTTGTCGCCGATCACCGCCAGCCGGTTTCCGCGTCGCAGGACATGCACCCCCATCTGATGTTCGATCTGCGCGAGGTTCCGATCGTATTCGCCGCAGAGGTCGATCAGAAGCCGGTTGTCGGGGAATTCAAGAACGGTTTCCACGATGTCTTCGGCACGGGTCGGGGGGGTCAGCGCGCTGATGCCCAATGGGGTCTCCTTGATTGAAAGGGCCGTAAGGAAAGTCTGCGTCCGTTCCGCCGGTCAGGCAAGCGTGCCGTTCCGTCCCGGTCAGGTTGTGCCGAAAGCGTGACATCGGCGTGACGCTTTTTCAGGCAGAGCCATGGGGATACCCCAAAGGAAAGGGCCGCAACCCCGGTTGCGGCCCCCATATCTTGTGTTGTCCGGTGTTTGCCGGTCAGTTGCGGCTGCCCGGAACGTAATCGCGGATCGGCGCCGAAGCGGTCTGGTAGTTCCGCACCACGGTGCCCGGCGGGTAGTGGTTGTTGCAGATCGGCAGGCCCGAGACCGGGTCATACCGGCGGCCGGAATAGCCTTCGACGCCGTCGTCGATGATCCAGCCCTGGCAGCCGTCGGGGTCATAGGCGATGGCCGCCTCGCCCTCATGCAGGCCGATCTTGTCGCGGCCGGTGTCCGAGGCGGTGGCGATCACCGTATCGGGGCTTTTGCTGTAGGGCGTCAGGCCGTCGGTGCAGCCGGCAACCAGCGTTGCTGCCAGAAGGGCCAGAGCGGGGAAAGAGACATGCGTCATTTCGATCACCAACGGTAGCAGACAACTTCGACCCGACGGTTCTTCTGCATGTTCGCAGCCGAATCATTCGGGGCAACGGGGCGACGCTCGCCATAGCCGATCTCGCGTTCGACCATCGCGCCGACCGAGCGGGCGACGGCGGCAACCGAGGCCGCGCGGCGTTCGCTGAGACGCATGTTGTATTCGTCCGAGGCGCGGCTGTCGGTGTGGCCGTAGATGGCATAGCCGAAGGCGCCCGACGACCGGAAGAAGTCTTCCAGACGCTTGCGGCCCGAAGCGGTCAGCTTGTGGCTGTCGGTCGCAAACAGCGTGTCGGTGTTCTCGACAAGGCAGGTGTTGCGCTTCAGGCAGACCGGCTTGCCGCTTTTCGGATCGACGCGGTCCAGCATATAGCCTTCCACGCCGCCGTCGGCCCACCAGTGCATGCAGCCGTCATCGTCGATCCACACGCCCCATTCGATCTTGCCATAGACATCGGGCTTGGCCTGCGCCAGGGCGGCATTCGCCCCCGCAAGGCCGGCGGCAAGAACCGCCCCCCCGATCACCATCCGCAACGTTCTGGACAAAAAGGCCATCGCCGCAGTCCCCCAATCCGCATCACTTGTGCCACAGTTTTGCCAAGATTTGCCGGGGCGCTGACCCGAAGGCAAGCAAAATCTAGGGCCTACAGGGGTTTGTATGACGATTGGTTGCGTTTCGCGGAAAGTCGGGGCGCCGGCGCAATCATTGTCCGAAGCTGCGAAACGCCGACTCTCTCCTAGGGCGATTCCGAAATCCTGACACCGGCCAATGAGTTGGGGGCCGAAGCTGAGATTCTCACCCGGACCAGCTCACCGACCCGTCCTTCGGGGTCGTTCACATGGACGGCGTGCAGGTGGTCGGACTTGCCCACCATCTGCCCGGCGAGTCGGCCAGGCTTTTCGTAAAGCACCCCCACCTCGCGCCCCACCATCGCCTCTTGCGCGGCGCGCTGCTGGGCGGTGATCAGCGCCTGAAGCGCCCGCAGCCGGGCATCGGCCACTTCGGCCGCCACCGGGGCCTTCTCGGCAGCCGGGGTGCCCGGGCGGGCGGAATACTTGAAGCTGAAGGCGGCGCCGAAGCCCACGGCGCGGATCAGCTCCATCGTGTCTTCGAAATCGCGGTCGGTTTCGCCGGGGAAGCCCACGATGAAATCGGACGACAGCAGGATGTCGGGCCGCGCGGCGCGGATACGCTCGACCAGCCGCAGATAGGCCTCGGCGGTATGCTTGCGGTTCATCGCCTTCAGGATGCGGTCGCTGCCCGACTGCACGGGAAGATGCAGATAGGGCATCAGCGCCGGCAGGTCGCCATGGGCCGCGATCAGGTCGTCATCCATGTCGTTGGGGTGGCTGGTGGTGTAGCGCAGCCGGTCCAGCCCCGGGATTTCCGCCAGCGCCCGCAACAGCCGCGCCAGCGTCCAGTCGCCGCCCTGACCCGCGCCGTGATAGGCGTTCACGTTCTGGCCCAGCAGCGTGATCTCGCGCACGCCGCGTTCCACCAGCTTCGCCGCCTCGTCCAGAATGCGGGCGGCGGGGCGGCTGACTTCGGCGCCGCGGGTATAGGGCACCACGCAGAAGGCGCAGAACTTGTCGCAGCCCTCCTGCACGGTCAGGAAGGCCGTCGGCCCGCGCGGCGCCTTGCGGGCGGGAAGCAGGTCAAACTTGTCCTCGGCCGGGAAGTCGGTATCCACCGATTTGCCCGTCCCGCGCGCCATTTCCGGCAGGCGGTGATAGCTTTGCGGCCCGACCACCAGATCGACCAGCGGCATCCGGCGCAGGATTTCGTCGCCCTCGGCCTGCGCCACGCAGCCCGCCACCCCGATCTTCAGCCCCGGCTTCGCCGCCTTCAGCGGCCGCAGGCGGCCGAGGTCGGAATAAAGCTTTTCGCTGGCCTTTTCGCGGATGTGGCAGGTGTTCAGCAGCACCATGTCGGCCTGATCGGCCTCTTCGGTCAGCACATAGCCTTCGCCGCCCATGGCTTCGGCCATGCGCTCGCTGTCATAGACGTTCATCTGGCAGCCGTAGGTCTTGATATAAAGCTTCTTCGGCGCGTCGGTCATGGTCGGTCTCCGGATCGGCTGGCCATAAGCCAAAGGGCGGGGAATCGCAACGAGGCAGGCTTGCAATCCACCCATCCTTCACCGATTCTGGGCAAAACCGTCCGGCGGGCCGGGCGGAAGGGCAGGATTTGGCATGAGATTCGGGTCACTGAACGCATTCCTGACAGACGGCAAGGCGCTGCTGGCCAAGGGGCCGGTGGCGTTGGTCTTTGCCGAAGACCCGGTCGAGGTGGACACCACGCTGCGCCACCACATGACGGCGGGCTTTACCCAGACCATCCTGCTGGCGCCCGAGGGGATCGAGGCGGGGCCCGAGATGGCCGAGAAGACCCACCGCATCGTCTATGACGTCCATGCGGAAAACGCGGTCTTCGATGCGGTCAACCAGGTGATCGCGGCGGCGCCGGGGATCTGGCTGTATTACTGCTACAATGCCGAATACCTGTTCTTCCCCTTCTGCGAGACGCGCAACGTCCGCGACCTGATCGCCTTTCATGTCGAGGAACGGCGCGATGCCTTCCTGTCCTATGTGATCGACCTTTACGCCGATGATCTGGAACGCTTCCCCGATGCGGTATCGCTGGAACGCGCGCAGATCGACCGGTCGGGCTATTATGCGCTTGGCCGTCCCGATGCGGCCAACCACAACCACCCCAAGGAACGCCAGCTGGATTTCTTCGGCGGGCTGCGCTGGCGGTTTGAGGAACATGTGCCGCCCCTGCGCCGCAAGATCGACCGGATCGCGCTGTTCCGTGCCAAGCCCGGGCTGGTGCTGCGGGGCGACTACACCTTTGATGACGAGGAATACAACACCTACGCCTGCCCCTGGCACCACAACATCACCACTGCCGTCCTGAGCTTCCGGACCGCCAAGGCGCTGCGGTCGAATGCCGGATCGCGGTTCGATATCCATGACTTCCGCTGGCACAATTCGGTGCCCTTCCAGTGGCATTCCCACCAGCTGATGGACCTTGGCCTGATGGAGCCGGGCCAGTGGTTCTGACCGGGTTCTGAAGGCCCCGCCACCCCCGCGCAGATTCGCCCCGCCGGCCCCTGGCCCGCGCGAAACGCCGCCCGGCAGGCGCGCGCGGCGGTTGCTATGCAGGCGCAGCATGGCAGATGTTCGTTTTTAGGGCATCTGGCCCGGAAAGCTGCGGCAAAAATGCGCCTGCGGCGTCAACTCGGCTTGAAGGCTGCTTGCGGGCGGGATTGTCTCTGACCTATATGCGCGGCGATGACGCGCGGCATCTGCCGGCGCGAAAAGAGCCTTGGGTTCAGTTACCTATGACGAATATCTCGCCCTTGCCGGACCAGTTCTCGCGCCGTGCCATGCTGCGGATGGCCGCAGCCATGCTGCCCGCTGCGCTGGTCGCCCCGCAACTGGCCTTTGCACAGGAAACCGCCCCGGCCGCGGCCCCCGCCGACGCGGCATCGCAGCAATTCTCGTTCGACCTGCTGGCCGAAGAGATGAAGCTGCTGGCCACCCAGCCCCATGTCACCGCGCCGGCGCCCGAGGGCTTTCTGGGCGACCTGACCTATGACGATTACCGGCTGATCCGGTTCCGCGACGACCATGCGCGCTGGAACGAACCCGGTTCGAACTTCCGTCTGGCGGCCTTCCACATGGGCTGGCTCTTCCCCGAGCCGGTGCGGATTTACGAAGTGGCGAACGGTCTTGCGACCGAGATGCGCTTTACCACCGACGATTTCGAGTATCTGAACGACCTTGCCGCCCGCGTGCCCGAACATGCCAAGCTGCCGGGCGTGGCGGGCTTCCGTCTGAACACCGCGCTGAACCGGCCCGACAAGCTGGATGAACTGGTGGCCTTCGTCGGCGCCAGCTATTTCCGGGCGCTTGGCCGGGGGTCGGCCTATGGGCTGTCGGCACGCGGTCTGGCGCTGAACACCGCCACCGCTTCGGGCGAGGAATTCCCCCGCTTTTCGCGCTTCTACATGGAGCGCGGGGCGCAAGGCGCCACCTCGATCACCGTCTATGCGACGCTGGAAGGCCCCTCGGTCACAGGCGCTTACCGCTTTGTCATCACCCCCGGCGAAGCGACGGTCATGGATGTCACCGCGCGGCTGTTCTTCCGTCAGGACGTGGCCGAGCTTGGCGTGGCGCCGCTGACCTCGATGTTCCTCTTCTCGGAAAAGAACCGCTCGGACTTTGACGACTACCGCCCGAATGTCCACGATTCCGACGGGCTGCGCATCGTGCGGACGGGCGGCGACGTGATCTGGCGGCCGCTGAACAACCCGCCGCAGCTGACCGGCAGCTATTTCGCCGAAACCGCGCCGCGGTCTTTCGGGCTGTTCCAGCGCGACCGGGCGTTCGAGAACTATCAGGACACCGGCGCGCGCTATGAACGCCGCCCCTCGCTGAACGTCGAACCCCTGGGCGACTGGGGCAAGGGCAATGTGCGTCTGGTCGAGATCCCTTCGGATCTTGAGGCGAACGACAATATCGTCGCCTATTGGGTGCCCGAAGCCCCCGCCAAGGCGGGCGAGGCGCGGGAATTCGCCTACAGGTTGAACTGGGGCGACCTGCCCCATGACGACGGCGAGTCGCTGGCCTATGTTCACGAGACCCGCGCCGGCAAGGGCGGCGTTTCGGGCGTTGAATCGGTCAAGGGCACGCGCAAGTTCGTGATTGATTTCAAGGGTGGCCTGCTGGCCGCGCTGGACGCCAAGGCCACGATCGAACCGGTCGTGACCGTGACCGGGGGCGAGCTTCTGGGCACGACGCTGGAAAAGATTGCCGGCACCGATGTCTGGCGGCTGGTCGTCGATGCCGGGGCCGGCGACGGCGCCATCGTCGAACTGGGCGCCCATGTCGCGGGCTATGACCGCAAGCTGACCGAAACCTGGCTTTATCAGTGGATCAACAAGAAATGACGAACCAAGCGAAGATGCAGGGGTTCGACCTTGACCGCCTCGCGCTGGAACTGGGCGCCCTGCCCGAAGCGCCGCTGGCCATGCCGGTGCAGGAAGTGGAAGCGCCCGCGGGCGGCTTCTTCGGTGCGTTCTTCCGTCTGCGCCCCGCACCGGCGCGCAAGGCCGGGCACTGACCCATGCCCCCGCGCGGCCCGCTGGGGGCCGGGGTCATCGTGACCCGGACGCTGACACTGACCGCTTCTCTGGCCGCCGGGATCGGCGGCTTTCTGCTTTTCCTGCAGTTCGGCGCGGCGGACGGTCTGGACGCGATGGACATCGTCCGTTCGGCGCTGATCTTTGCCTCGACCTTCTGGCTGGCCTGGGGGGCGACCACCGCGCTGGCCGGGCTGACCACCCGCCCGCCAAAGGTGCCGCGCGACACCGGGCCCCTGACCGGCAGGACCGCCATTCTGGTGCCGGTCTATAACGAAGACCCGGTGGCGACATTCGCCCGGATCGCGGCGATGGATGCCTCGCTGAAGGCCACGGGGCTGGCCGGGCACTTCCATTTTGCCATCCTGTCGGACACCCGCGATGAGGCGATTGCCACGCGCGAACGCCACTGGTTCCTGCGCCTTCTGGCGGATACCGAGGGTCAGGGCCGCATCTTCTACCGCCGCCGCAGCTCAAACCGGGGGCGCAAGGCCGGCAATATCGAGGATTTCATCAAGCGGTCGGGCGCGGCCTATGAATTCTCGATCATCCTCGACGCCGACAGCCTGATCGAGGGCGAAACCCTGGTCGAGATGGTGCGGCGGATGCAGGCGGCGCCCGGTCTGGGCCTGTTGCAGACGCTGCCCGGCATCCTGCAT
This sequence comes from Paracoccaceae bacterium, assembly GCA_014859945.1. Classification (GTDB taxonomy): domain Bacteria; phylum Pseudomonadota; class Alphaproteobacteria; order Rhodobacterales; family Rhodobacteraceae; genus Fuscibacter. Next base: position 7,417 of record JACZKR010000073.1, read on the forward strand.
GCCCGCTCGCGCTTTGGCCGGGCGATGCAGTTCGCCGCCACCTTCTATTCGCCGATCTTCGCGCGGGGCCTTGCCATGATGCAGGGCCGCACCGGGCCGTTCTGGGGGCACAATGCCATCGTCCGCACCCGCGCCTTCGCCGAAAGCTGCGGCCTGCCGGAACTGCAGGGCAAGCCCCCCTTCGGCGGCCATGTGCTGAGCCATGATTATGTCGAGGCCGCGCTTCTGGCCCGGGCGGGCTGGCAGGTGCGCGTCGATGACGACATCGCCGGCAGCTATGAGGAAGGCCCCGAGAACATCGTCGATCATGCCAAGCGTGACCGTCGCTGGTGCCAGGGCAACCTGCAGCACAGCCGCATCATCGGGGCGCCGGGCCTGAAACCGTGGAGCCGCTTCGTCTTCCTGCAGGGCATTCTGGCCTATATCGCGCCGGTCTTCTGGCTGGGCTTCATCCTGGCCTCGATCGCGGCGCCGCTTTTTGCGCCGCCGCCGGATTATTTCCCGGTGGAATACTGGCCTTTCCCGGTGCTGCCGGTCAGCCAGGCGTCCAAGGCGCTGGGGCTGGCGGTGGGGGTGGTGGGCCTTCTGTTCCTGCCGAAAATGCTGATCCTGCTGGACGCCGGGCTGCGCGGGCGGACCGCCGGCTTTGGCGGATTTGGCCGGGCGCTGGCCTCGGTTCTGGCGGAACTGGTGTTTTCCTCGCTGATCGCGCCGGTTCTGCTGGCCTATCAGACGCGGTCGGTCTTTCAGGTGATCCGCGGCGCCGATGGCGGCTGGCCGGCGCAGGTGCGCGGCGACGGCTCGCTGCGCTTCGGCGATGCCTGGGCGGCCAGCCACTGGATCGTCACGGCGGGCGCGGTGCTGATGGGGGCGACGCAATGGCTGTCGCCGGTGCTGGTGCCCTGGCTTCTGCCGGTGACCCTGCCGATGATCTTTGCCCCCCTGATCATCGCCTGGTCGTCGAAGCCCACCCGCAGCGGGCTGTTCCTGACCCCGGCCGAGCGGCAGACCCCTGCCGTTGCGGCGCGGCAAGCCTTGATCCTTTCCCGCTGGCAGGGCATGGAAGCCGCGGTTGAACCGGGCGCGGCGCCCGGCCCCGCGGTGCGTCATGCCTGATACCCAACTGCCCGTCCGGGCGCCCTCGACCCGCGATGCGCGGCTGGATGTGTTCCGCGGTCTGTGTCTGGTGATGATCTTCATCAACCATGTGCCGGGCAACCCCTATGAACGCTTCACCAGCCGCAACTTCGGCTTTTCGGACGCGGCCGAGGGCTTCGTGATGATGTCGGGCATCGCGGCGGGGCTGGCCTACAGCATGGATTTCCGCCTGCCCGGCCGGCTGTGGACCGGGCTTGCCCGGATGTGGAAGCGGGCATGGACGCTGTATCTGGTGCATCTGACCTGCACCGCGATTGCCCTGGGCGCGGTGGCGGCTGTGGCGCTGGCCACCGATGACCTGCGGCCGTTCATGGCCAACCTGATGAAATACCTGTTCGTGATGCCGGTGCAGACGCTGGTGGGCATTCCGCTGCTGACGCATCAGTTCGGCTATCTGAACATCCTGCCGCTGTATCTGGTGCTGCTCTTTTGCGCGCCGCCGGTGATCTGGCTGGCATGGCGGCGGCCGCTGTGGGTGCTGGCGGGGTCTTTCGTGCTGTGGTTTCTGGCCGGCGCCTACCGGCTGAACCTGCCCAACTACCCGATCGAGGGCGGCTGGTTCTTCAACCCGCTGACCTGGCAGGCGATCTTTGTCACCGGCCTTGTGACCGGGGTGATGATCCGCGGCGGCCGGCGGCTGGTGCCGGTGAAGCGCTGGCTGCAATGGGTGACGGGGCTGTTCCTGCTGTTCGCGCTGGTGGCGCTGTGGGTCAAGCCGGTCGGCGCCGCGATGGGCCATGGGCTGTGGCTGATCCGGCAGGAGGGGGCGGCGTGGAACCTGACCTCTTTCGACAAGACCTTTGCCACGCTGCCACGCCTTCTGCACATTCTGGCGCTGACTTATTTTCTGTCCACCCTGACATGGGTGCGCGCCGCCTGCGCCAGCCGCTGGGCCGCACCCCTTGGCCTTCTGGGGCGGCAGGCGCTGCCAGCCTTTGCGCTGGGGTCGGTGCTGTGCCTGTTCCTGCAGGCGGTGAAGGTGCGCACGGGTGAGGATTTCGTGCTGGATACGCTCTTCATCGCCGGGGGCCTCGGCGCGCAGTTCGCCCTGGCCGCCGCCCGCCAGTGGTGGCCGAAACCGCCGAAAACTGTCCACCACCCCGCCGCCCATGCGGCGGAACCGGGG
>JACZKR010000074.1 GCA_014859945.1 Paracoccaceae bacterium
CCAGAATCTCGCCCCGGCGCAAGGTCAGGCTGACCGGCCGGCCCGGATAGCGCGGCGTCTGCAGATTGCTGACCGTCAGCACCGGGGTGCCGGCGGGTGCCGCGGGGGGCGCATAGACCGACTTCAGGTCGCGCCCGATCATGTGGCGGATCATCATGGCCGCGCGTATCTCGGCCCGCGGCAGGTCGGCGACATGCCTGCCGTCGCGCAGCACCGTGGCGCGGTCGGCCAGACGCTCAATCTCACCCAGCCGATGGGTGATGAAGATCATCGACACGCCGCTGGCACGCAGCCCCTCGGCCACACCCAGCAGGCGGTCGGTTTCGGTCGCGGTCAGCGAGGATGTCGGCTCGTCCATGATCACAAGGCGCGCGTTCAGCGACAGCGCCTTGGCAATCTCGGCCAGCTGCATCTGCGCAAGCGACAGCCGGGCCAGCGGTGTTGTCCCCGAAAAGGTGGCGCCCAGCCGTTCCAGCAGTTCATCAGCGTCGCGGTTCAGCCGGCGGGTATCGACCAGCCGCAGCGGCCCGCCGCGCGCCGGCATCCTGCCCATGAAGATGTTTTCAGCGACGGTCAGATTGTCGAAGTTCGACAATTCCTGATGCACAAAGGCGATCCCGGCGGCGATGGATCGGGGAACCGTCAGACGGTCAAGGCTTTCGCCGTCCAGTTCGATCCGGCCTTCGGTCGGGGCGTGAACACCGCCGATAATCCGCATCAGCGTCGATTTTCCGGCGCCGTTTTCGCCCACCAGGCCAAGGACTTCGCCGGGATAGACCGCAAGATCGACGCCCGACAGCGCCGCGACGGTGCCGAAACGCTTGTGAATACCGGTCAGGCGCAGGAAGGGGGTCATGGGTGATTTCCGGAAGGGGATGCAGGCCGGAGGGAGAAAACGCAGAGTCCGGCCTGCATCTGGCCCAAGCCTCAGCCGCCGATGCGCGCATTCAGCTCAGCCTCGAAGGCATCGACATTGTCCTTGTCGATGATGGCGGTGGGCACGATGACCAACTTGTTTTCAGGGATCATCGACATGTCGCCTTCCAGATAGGCGGCCATCAGCTTCATCCCCTGATAGCCCCATTCGTAGGGCTGCTGAACGACGGTGCCCGCGATGGTGCCTTCCTTGACGCCGCCCAGCGTGATCGGGTCTTCGTCGAAGGCGACGACTGTCACCTCTCCCAGTTTGCCCGCCTCTTTCAGCACCTCATAGATGCGCGGCGGGTTGTAGCTGTAGAAGCCGACCATGCAGTCGATGTCGGGATTTGCGGCCAGGGCATCTTCGACATTGCGCTTGGCGCGGGTCATGTCGATGTCATCGCCGCGCACGTCGATCAGTTCGACGTTCGAACCTTCCAGCGCCGACTTCATCCCGTCGATGCGTTCGCGCGCGTTGTCTGCGCCCAGAAGGCCCACGAACCCGATGCACTTGCCGCCGTCGGGCATCGCCTTCTTGGCAATCTCGCCCGCCTGCATGCCGGCATCGGTGTTCGATGACCCGATATAGGCCACGCGGTTGGTGTCGGGCGCGTCGCTGTCGGTGGTGAACAGCGGCACCTGCCCGCCGATCCGGTTCAGCGCGTCGGTCGAGGATTTGGGGTCAACAGCCGAAACCATGATCGCCGACACGCCGGCAGCGACAAGGTCATCCATCAGCCGCTGCTGGATCGCGGCGGCGGCCTGTTCGGGATACTTGAACTGAAGGTCGTAGTTCGGCAGTTCCTCTTGCGCCTTCTTCACACCGGCTTCGGCCAGCTTCCAGAAATCGGAAGCGCCGTTGACGACGAAGGCAAGGGTCTTCTTCTCTTGCGCGACACCGGCAGTCGCCGTCAGGGCAACAGCAAGGGCAAGCGCGGAAATCCGGGCTTTCATGGCAGTCTCCATTTGCAAGGGTTGAACCGGGCGGGGGCCAGGGAGATCCCCGCCCGGAAGGGCCGTCAGCCGCCGATGCAGCTGTCGGCGTTCTCCTGCGTGCATTCGTCAAGCCCGGTGTAGATCACCGGCTCAACCGCCACGCCGTTCAGAAGGTCGATCATCACCGTCGGCGCGCGGTAGCCCATCTCGAAGGGGCGCTGGCCAACCTGCACATGGCTGCGCCCGGCCTTGAGCGCATCCATCTGCGGCGGCAGGGTATCACCTGCAACGATGACCATCGATTTGTCGTTCAGTTTCGCCATGACCTGATCGGTCACCTGCGCATAGGCCTGCGGCGCGAACTGGGCCCAGCCGCCGATCAGCATGAAAGCGGTCAGATCGGGATTGGCGGTGAAGGTATCGGCCATCTGCTGGTTCGCAAGGTCCGCCTGGTCATTGGTAAAGACCGGGCAACCGGCAATCTCGGTCCAGCCGCCCTGACCTTCCAGCCGCTCGACCCCGGGGGTGCCCGACAGCGTGTCGCGCGTGCCGGCGGCACGGGCGTTGATGTTCGCCGCCGCGACGTTGCCCAACTGCAGGCAGACGGTGCCGCCGTCGGGCTTCAGCACCTTCAGATGCTCGGCGAACTTGACGCCCATCAGGTAGTTGTCGGTGCCCAGATAGGTGGCGCGCAGGTCGGCATCTTCGGCCAGAAAATCGGCGTCGATCGTCATGATCGGGATCTTCGGCGCCTGTTCGCGCAGCATCTTGGCCATCAGCGGCGCGTTCGAGGGCGAGATGGCAATTGCCGCCACATCCGGGCGCTGCAGCAGATCCTGCACGATCTGCACTTCGCCCACCTCATCGGCCGACGAGGCGGGGCCGGTGTAGAAGCAGGTATAGCCCGACCCGGCATTCTCGCCGTTCCACTTCTGACAGCCCTTGTTGATCTGCTCAAAGAACGGGTTGTCCAGGCCCTTGACCACGATGGCCAGAACCTTGTCTTCGGCCCAGGCGGCGCCCGAGACGAAAAGCGCGGCCAGTGTGCTGGCCATCAGTGTTCTGCGTTGCATTCCAGTCCTCCCGAGGGTTCGTTGTTGTTGCGGCCGCAGGGGCCAGGGTCAGCCCGGATACCAGACCCGGCGCGGATCATCCGGCGCGCGGGCATAGGCCCAGGATTCGGTGACAAGACGGCGGGTGTCATAGTGGGGGCGCCAGCCAAGCTCGGCCCGGGCGCGGTGGTTCGACAGCCAGGTCGAGTGGTAACCGGAACGGATGGGGATGGCCGGCAGACCCCGCGTTTCCGCCAGTATCCGCGCCACCTCGCCGTAATCGACGGGTTCATCCATCGCGATGTTGTACAGCCGCTGCCGCGCCGCGGGTGCCGTCAGGGCCGCGCAGATGGCGCTGACAAGATCGCTGACATGGACGAAATTGCGCCTGATGGCCGTGCCGGCGCCGTCCTGAAACAGCGGAATGGCACCGGTGCGGCGGGCTTCGGCGGCAACCGCCGGCCCGGCAAGTTCGGCCCAGTCGGGGCCGCCGAACCGGTCCGCGCCAAAGGACAGGCTGCAGCGGAAATCGTCCTTCTCCATGATCCAGGGTGCGCGCAGGCAGCACCAGTCGATGCCGTACTGAATGCCGAACTGCGTCAGCATGGTTTCTTCCAGCACTTTCGACAGCGCATAGCAGCCCGGATAGGCGCGATGCGGGGTGGCCTCGGTCACCGGGCCGCCGTGATCGTAGAAGAAATGGCCCACCGCGGCGTCGCCGCCGATCAGCAAGAAGCGCTGTGCGGCCGGGTTCGTCCGCCAAGCCTCCAGCAGCCAGAACAGGCCTTTGACCGTGACATCCATCACGTCATCGGGCGTTTCCTTGCAGGTGGCCAGATGAACGACGTGGGTGCAGCCCTGAACCGCCGCCTCGGCCACGGAACGGTCGGCAAGCGAGCCCTTCAGGGTTTCCAGGCCCGGCCGGGCAGGCAGGTCGCGGTTGTGCAACAGGGCGCGCACCCGGGCACCGGGCCAGCGGTCTGCCAGCGCCGCCAACAGCGCCTGCCCCACCTTCCCCGTCGCGCCTGTCACCAGAATCTGCATGGCACCTCCTGCATCTGCCGAGGTGATAAACGGCATCGGCGCCAGTGGTCAACATATTATCTGACAAATAGGATGAAACAGATTGATACTTGTATTGACGCAGAGCCGCCGTTGCGGCCATAAGACCGCCAGACGGAAGCAAGAGGGCAAAGATGGCAGTCCTGAAACTTGAAAACGTGGCCAAGAATTTCGGGGCGATCGAGGCCCTGAGGGGCGTCTCCCTGCAGATCGAAAAGGGGGAAGTCATCGGCCTGATGGGCGACAACGGCGCGGGCAAATCCACCTTGGTCAAGATCATCGCGGGCAACTTCCGCGCCTCGGCAGGCCGGATGTTCATGCAGAACCGCGAGGTCGCCTTCCACAGCCCGCTGGACGCCCGCCGCCATGGAATCGAGATCGTCTATCAGGACCTTGCGCTGTGCGACAACCTGACCGCGGCTGCCAACGTCTTTCTGGGGCGTGAGCTGACCTGGCGTCTTGGCCCCGTGCGGATCAACGATTACGCCGCGATGAACCGCCGCGCGGCGGAGCTTTTTCAGGAACTGAAGTCCGAAACCCGTCCGCGCGATCTGGTGCGCCAGATGTCCGGCGGCCAGCGGCAGGCAGTGGCCATTGCCCGCACCCGGCTGTCCAACGCCGATATCGTGCTGATGGACGAACCCACCGCTGCCATCTCGGTCCGGCAGGTGGTCGAGGTGCTGAACCTGATCCGCCGCCTGCGCGATCAGGGGGTGGCGGTGGTGCTGATCAGCCACCGGATGCCGGATGTCTTCGGTCTGGCGGACCGGGTCGTCGTGCTGCGGCGCGGTTCAATCGTGGCCGACAAGCCGGTCGCCGCCACCTCACCCCAAGAGGTGACGGGCCTGATCACGGGGGCCATCGAACATGCATAAGCCGGACTCCGCCCCCAACCATGCCGATCTGTCACAGGCCATCAACCGGCAGACCAACACCCGTCTGACAGCCCTTTTCGCCGAACAGGCAACCTGGGTTTTTCTTGCAGCGCTTCTGTCCGCGCTGGTGCTGGGCTTTGCGACCGACACCTTCGCCACCTCGCAGAACCTGTTCAATGTCACGCGCAACTTTGCCTTCGTGGGACTTGTGGCGCTGGGGATGACGGTCGTCATCATCTCGGGGGGCATCGACCTGTCGGTGGGGTCGGTGGTCTGCCTGTCGGCCATGGTGCAGGCCATCGTGATGAACGCGGGCTACGGCTTCTTCCCTGCGGCCGTGCTGGCCCTTGCGGCGGCAGCGCTTGTCGGGCTGGTCAACGGCGCGCTGATTGCCTGGCTGCGCATCCCGTCGTTTGTCGTCACGCTTGGGATGCTGTCCATCGCCCGCAGCCTTGCCATGGTTCTGTCCGACAACCGCATGATCTACGAATTCGGCCCCGATCAGGCGCTCTTGTTTACGCTGGGCGGCGGGGCGACCTTCGGCATCGCCCATCCGGTGATCGCGCTGGCCCTTCTGGGCGTGGCGACCGCTTTTCTGTTGCGCTGGTCGCAATGGGGCACCCATGTCTTTGCCATCGGCGCCAATGAACGTGCCGCCGTCCTGACCGGCATCGCGGTTCCGTGGGTCAAGATCAGTGTCTACGTCTTTTCCTCGCTGATGGCCGGCGTCACCGGCGTTCTGGAGGCAGGCTGGCTGGGGGGCGTCACGACCAATCTGGGCCAGTCGATGGAACTGGCCGTCATCGCGGCAGCGGTCATCGGCGGTGCCAACCTGCTGGGCGGCTCTGGCACCGTTCTGGGTGCCATCGTGGGGGCGGCACTGATCGAGATCATCCGCAACAGCCTGATCCTCTTGGGCATCTCGACGTTCTGGCAGGGCGCTTTCGTGGGATTTTTCATCATCCTGGCCGTCGCCTTCGACAGGCTGCGCGCCCTGAGGTCCGCCCAGTTCTAGATCGGGTCCGGACCTGCGCCCCGCCATCGGCAAAACGAAAGGGCTCAGGCATTTCTGCCTGAGCCCTTTGAATTAGATGGCGGACCCGGAGGGCGCCATTTTACCCTTACTTCCCGTTGCATCCCGTGGCAGAGCGCGGCCTAGAACGCCTTATAAATATGGGATTTCCTGTCGGACTCTGTTTGATCCCATCGCAAGGCACGCTATCCTGTCATTGTTTTAATGATGGGTAGGATTAAGGGCATGCCGAAGGTCGCCGCAGAACTTGGCCCGCTGGACGTGAAACGGCTTTCCCACCCTGGGGGCAAGGGCAACGCAATGATGCCGGTGGGCGGGGTGGCGGGGCTTTACCTGCAACTCACCCCCAAGGGGGGCAGGACCTGGATACTGCGCATGCAGGTCGGGGGCCGCCGCCGGGATATCGGGCTAGGGGGCTTCCCAACCGTGACCCTTGCCCAGGCCCGCGACAAGGCCCGAGAGTTGCGCGACAAGGTGGAATGCGGGATTGATCCGGTAGAGGAACGGAAGACCGCCAAGGCAAAGCTGATCGAAGCCCGGCGGAAGGGCATGCTGTTTAGTGAGGCGGTGGACAAGGCTCTTGCCGCCAAGCTGGACGCCTTTCGCAACGAAAAGCACCGCGCGCAATGGCGCAGCACCCTTGACCGCTACGCAATGCCGGAAATCGGCGCGTTTCCGGTCGGGCAGATCGACACTGCCGCCGTGTTGCGCTGCCTTCAACCGATCTGGGCGACAAAGACTGAAACCGCGACCCGATTGCGCGGGCGGATCGAGGCCGTTCTAAGCTGGGCCACGGTTGCAGGGCACCGATCCGGGGACAACCCCGCGCGCTGGGCCGGGAACCTCAAGGAACTTCTGCCAGCCGCAAGCAAGGTGGCCAAGGAAAGCAATCACCCGGCCCTGCAACTGGACGATGCCCCGGCATGGCTGGCCGATCTGCGCCAGCGTGAGGGCTTCCCGGCGCGGGCCTTGGAGTTTCTGGCCTTGACCGCAGCCCGGTCGGGGGAAGTGCGCGGGGCGGCCTGGGACGAAATCGACCTGGACAAGGCTCTGTGGATTATACCGGCCCAGCGCATGAAAATGCAGCGTGAGCATCGGGTGCCCCTGACGGCGGAAGCGGTGGCCCTGTTGAAGGCCCTGCCCCGGCTGGACGGAAACCCGCTGGTGTTTCCCGGCGCGCGGGGTGGCCAGCTTTCCGACATGGCCCTTTCCATGCTGATGAAGCGCCAGCATGCGGCGGCAGTCGCGGCGGGTGGCCCCGGCTATCTGGACCGGGTGAGCAAGCGCCCTGCCGTGCCGCATGGGCTGCGCAGCACCTTCCGCGATTGGGTGGCAGAGCGGACAACCTTCCCCGGCGAAATGGCCGAGGTTGCACTTGCCCACCGGATCAGCAACGCGGTGGAAGCGGCCTACCGGCGCGGGGACATGATCGAAAAGCGGCGGCGGATGATGGCGGATTGGGCTGACTTCCTGTCAAGCCGGGCGCTGGGCGGCAATGTGGTGAGGATGGGAGTTTGAGATACGAACCCTGTCCGAAAAGCAGGCAAGATGTTGAAGGGCATATGCTGCGCTGGGGGCCGCTAGGTGAAGGCTGCTTTCGCTGTGCGGTTGACTTTGTACTTGCCCGTTTTGGAGGCGACCCGAATTGCAAATGCCGCGCCAAAGATGGGCCGTTCTGCGAAACTTGCATAGAACGGGCCGATGAGTGGAACGATTACGACTCACCGATTGATGACTTTCTTTTGGCCGATAGCCCTCATAATTCTCTTGCCAGATACTTTTCAGCCATCTTGGGAAACTTGGAAGCGACACTCGACTATGGGATGTTTTTTCCGAATAGCGATCAAGGAAAGGCTGCCGATTGTCTGCTTGAGGCGGCACAGTCTGACCCATTTGCATTCGATATCGCCCGTCAGTGGGCTTCCGACTGCCTTCGGGCGGGCCACGAAATGCCTGAAAGCTTGAAGCACTGGGCTGCGCAACTACTAAGCGGTGAAATTAGCCGACCGCGTGCAAAGGGAAAAAACCCAGTCGCACTAATGAGGCGAAATGCTGCGATTAGGGAACTGGTGCGAGTGACCTCAGCTCTGGTTGGTATCCCCCCAACTTCCGCAGATGAGGAAAGCGGAGCGAGTGCCTGCCATGCGGTTGCTGAGGCGCTTAGATTGCTTCGCCTTCAACCTGACAGTTACGCTTCAGTAAAGCGCATTTGGACTTCCCGAAAGGATGCAGCACCAGATTTGCCGAGCTACCTTTTCGGTGGGGTTGTTTCCCGATAGGCGTGCTCATGGTTCAAAACCTAAGACAGATTTGATCCACGACGACTTACGACACGTCGCCCATGTTCATCCCAGCGCAAAGGCAAGCATCGCTATGCCAGCCGACGCGTGCAACGAATTGCAAGGGATGCAGCACTATGGCCAAACCCGTATCACCTGACCCGACCCGCAACGCTTATGCGGCAGACACTGACCTTGCAGCGCACTTCCGGGTAAGCCGGGCGACGATCTGGCGCTGGACGAATGAGCGGGAATTTCCTTCCCCTGTGAAGCTCTCGCCGCAAATCACCCGCTGGCGCTGGGCGGATGTGCAGGCCTGGGAGGCCGCGCAAGCCGCATGAGCGAAGCCCGCGCCCTTACCCTTGCGCTTTCCGGCGACTGGCGTGGAAACCATGGCAGCGCGCCTTGCCCGCTTTGCCAGCCCGAGCGGCGACGCGACCAGCGCGCCCTTTCGATTCGCGAGGAAGCTGGGCGGCTTCTGACCTTCTGCCACAAATCGGGGTGTGATTTCCGATCCGTGATGGAAGCGGCGGGCCTTCCTGCGGCGACGGGGGCAATAGACCTGCAAGCCGCAAGGGACGCAAACACCCGGCGCGCGGCCCATGAAGCGGAACAGCGCGAAAAGGCCCGAAAGCTGTGGGAAGTCGGCAGGCCGATCATCGGGACGAAAGGCGAGGCCTATCTGAGGGGCCGGGGTATCACCTGCACCCTGCCGCCTTCGCTGCGCTGGGTTGCCGATGCCTACCACGGGCCAAGCGCCCGCTGGCATTCCTGCATGGTTGCGGATGTTTCGACTGGGGGTGTGCATAGGACCTTCTTTGAAAAGTCGGGCACCCGCCTAGCCCAGCATGCCAAGATGATGCAGGGACCTTGCGCTGGCGGCGCTGTGGCCCTGTCAGAGGCGCAGGGGCCGCTTGTGGTATGCGAGGGCATAGAGACCGGCCTTAGCCTTCTGAGCGGCCTTCTGGGCGAGCCTGCGGAAGTCTGGGCGGCCCTGTCCACCTCTGGTATTCGCGCGCTTTCCCTGCCGACCCAGCCTCGGCGGTTGATCGTGGCCGCCGATGGGGACGCGCCCGGGATCGAGGCTGCGAAGGCGCTGGGCGACCGCGCCTATTATCAGGGCTGGGAAGTGTACCTGTGGCCCGCGCCAGAGGGGCAGGACTGGAACGATGTGCTGCAATCACGGGGGGCCGCATGAACGCGCCAGCGATGGTGGCCCACACCCCAGAGGATGAGGCCGAATTCTTCACTGCCGCCGATTTGGCTGGGCTTCCTGTGCCCCCAAGGCTTTGGCACGTCCCTGAATTCATCCCGGCCCATACCGTCACCACGTTGAACGGGGACGGGGGCACGGGCAAGAGCCTAGCCGCCTTGCAGCTTGGCGCTGCAACCGTCATGGGCCGCCCTTGGCTGGGCCAGCCTGTCACGCAAGGCAGCGCGCTTTTCCTTTCGGCAGAGGATGACCGTGATGAATTGCACCGTCGCCTTGGGGATATTGCCGAAGCCGAAGGGGTCGGCCTGGGCGCACTAAAGGGCCTTACCCTTAGAAGTCTGGCCGGGCAGGACGCGCTATTGGCTACCCCCGAGGCCGGGCGGCCCGAGGTTTTAGGGGCAACGCCACTGTTTCGTCGCCTAGACGCCTGGACGGCGCGGCATAAGCCTGTCCTTGTCGTTCTAGACACGCTGGCCGATCTGTTTGGCGGCAACGAAATCAACCGCGCGCATGCCCGGCAATTTATCGGTCTATTGCGCGGGCTGGCGCTGCGCCACGGCACAACCGTCTTGCTATTGGCGCACCCGTCCCTGTCGGGCATCGCAACCGGAACGGGGTCCAGCGGATCAACGGGGTGGAACAACTCTGTCCGGTCGCGCCTCTATCTGCGGCGGATCATGACTGCGGATCGGGACGAACCCGACCCCGACGCCCGGGAACTGGAAGTCATGAAGGCGAATTACGGCAGGAATGGCATCGTTATCCCCTTGCGGTGGCAAGCCGGTTTTTTCCTGCCCGACTATCAGTCGGAAGGTGCGCTTGACCGCTTGGCTGCAACCGCGAAGGCGGATCGGGTATTCCTAAAGCTTCTGCGGGAATGCGACGAAAACGGGCGGCGGGTGAACCCATCCGGAGGCCAAAACTATGCACCCAAGGTTTTTGCGGCTCACCCGCACTCGGAAGGGATAAGTAAGCGGGCATTTGCCGCTGCGATGGAAAGGGCTCTGAGTGAGAGAAAAGCAGCCGTAGAGCAAGACGGCCCACCATCGCGGCGCGTGACGTTTCTTGTTCCAAGGGTTGATCAATGAACCTTCACCCCCCCTTCATCCCCCCA
>JACZKR010000075.1 GCA_014859945.1 Paracoccaceae bacterium
GTCTATGTCGGCAAGGTGCATCTGGCCCCCGGCAAGTGGATGCTGCACATCGAGGCGCTGGCCCCCGACGGGACGCCCTACCGCCGCCGCATCGACCTGTTCGTCGAGGGGTAAGCCATGTCCGCCGCGATCGAGCCGGAAAGCTTCACCCCCGCCGCCTCGGCCTGTCCGGCCTGTGTCGCCGCCCCCTCGGCCGAGCGGATGGCGCAACTGGCGCAGCCCGCCCATGCCCGGCTGATGCTGTCGCTGCCGACCGCCCATTGCGCCGCCTGCATCTCGACCGTCGAACAGGCCGTCGCCCGGCTGCCCGGCGTGGAATCGGCGCGGGTGAACCTGACGCTGAAGCGTCTTTCGGTCGAAGCCGACCCCGCCGTCACCGCGCCGCAACTGATCGAAGTGCTGAAAGGCGTCGGATATGAGGCGCATGAGCTTGACCCCGGCCTTCTGTCGGCGACCGAGACCGACCGTCAGGGCCGCGACCTGCTGATGCGGCTGGGTGTGGCGTTCTTTTCGATGATGAACGTCATGCTATTGTCGGTCGCCGTCTGGTCGGGCGCCGAGGCCGCCACGCGCGACATGTTCCACTGGATTTCCGCCGCCATCGCGCTGCCCACCGTGATCTTCTCGGGCCAGCCCTTCTTCCGTTCGGCCTGGGCCTCGCTACGGGTCGGGCGGCTGGGTATGGATGTGCCGATCTCGCTCGCGCTGATCCTGGCCTCGTCGATCTCGCTTTTTGAAACCATCCACTCCGGCCATCACGCCTATTTCGATGCCGCCGTGATGCTGTGCTTCTTCCTGCTGCTGGGCCGCTACCTTGACCACCGCACCCGCGCCGTGGCCCGTTCCGCGGCCGAGGAACTGGCGGCGCTTGAAGTGCCGCGCGCCCTTGTGCTGGTGGACGGCGCCGAAGTGCTGCGCCCGATTTCCGAGGTTGCTGCCGGCGATCTGGTCCGCGTCCGCCCCGGCGCGCGGATGCCGGTCGATGGCGTGGTCGAAGACGGCACGTCCGAGGTTGACCGCTCGCTTCTGACCGGGGAAAGCCTGCCGGTCTATGCCGGCCCGGGTACCGTGGTTTCGGCGGGTGAGGTCAATCTGACCGGCCCGCTGACCCTGCGCGTCACCGCCGCGGGCCGCGATTCCAGCCTGCACCGCATGGCCGATCTGGTCGCCGTCGCCGAAAGCGCGCGCACCAAGTACACCACTTTGGCCGAACGCGCCTCAAGCTGGTATTCGCCGCTGGTTCACCTTCTGTCCTTCTCGGCCTTCGGCTTCTGGATGTGGAAGACCGGGGGCGATCTGCGTTACGCCGTCAACATCTCGGCCGCCGTCCTCATCATCACCTGCCCCTGCGCCCTTGGCCTTGCGGTGCCGGCCGTGGTTACTTCGGCCTCGGGCCGGCTGTTCCGCAAGGGGCTCTTGATCAAGCACGGCACGGCGCTGGAGCGTCTGGCGCAGGTCGATACCGTGGTCTTCGACAAGACCGGCACCCTGACCATGGGCACGCCCGAAGCCACCAATCTGGCCGACCATCCCCGCGCCGCGGTTGAGGTTGCCGCCGCCCTTGCCATGGCTTCGGCCCACCCCCTTGCCACCGCCCTGGCCGAGGCCGCCCGCGCCGCCGGCATCCATCCCGCCCGCGTCGAAGACCTGCGTGAGGTGCCGGGCTACGGGGTCGAGGGGCTGTGGAAGGGCCAGCGCGTCCGTCTGGGCCGCGCCTCATGGTGCAACGCCGATGAGGCGCCTGTCACCGCCACCTACCTTTGCACCGGCGAGGGCCGGGCCCGCGCCTTCACCTTCACCGACCGTCTGCGCCCCGGCGCCGAAGCCGCCATCGCCAGCCTGACCGCGCAGGGCAAGGCCATCCGCCTGATCTCGGGCGACACCAGCGGCGCCGTCGCGGCCCTTGCCGCCCGGCTTGGCATCGCCGACTGGACGGCGGGCGCCCTGCCGGCCGAAAAGGCCGCGCTGGTGCGTGACCTGACTGTGGCCGGCCACCGCGTGCTGATGGTGGGCGACGGTCTGAACGACACCGCCGCCCTTGCCGCCGCCCATGTCTCGATCTCGCCCGCCTCGGCACTGGATGCCGCGCGGACCGCCTCGGACATCGTGCTTCTGGGGCAGGACATGGCGCCCATCGGCGATGCCGCCCGCATCAGCCGTCAGGCCACCCGCCGCATCGTCGAGAATTTCGCGCTGTCGGCCGGCTACAACGTCATCGCCGTGCCCCTGGCACTGGTGGGGCTGGCCACGCCGCTGGCTGCCGCGCTGGCCATGTCGCTGTCGTCGATCACCGTCTCGCTGAACGCGCTGAGGCTGAAATAGGCCATGGAAATCCTGTCCATCCTCATCCCCGTCTCGCTGTTTCTGGGCGGCATCGGTCTGGTCGCCTTCATCTGGGCAATGAAGACCCGCCAGTTCGACGACCCCGAAGGCGACGCCAACCGCATCCTGACCAAGGACTGGGACGACCACCCGCGGCCGTAGGGGCCGCGCGATATCGTTGCGCTGCCCCGCGGCCATCGCTAATGTTGCGGTCAGATCGCGGGGGTTCTACCAGATGTTGACAGATCGCCTTCCCGCCTTCGTCTCGACCCATTACGAATGCCACGAATGGCGGCACGCCAGTGCCATCCTTTCGCAGGACTTCCCCTCGGAATGGGCCGACCTGATCGACATGCTGTCAGGCTTTCGCCTGAACAAGTCCTGGATCACCGTCGGCGGGGGCAACAAGTCGCGGCTGGCAGCCCATGTCGATGCCTTCCTGACCGCGCGCGGCTGGGCCGAAAAGCAGTTCCAGACCGCGTTTGAGGTGGATGGCCAGCGGCTCGATTCCCCGACCCACAAGGTGGACTGCTTCAAGAACCGCGTCGCGCTGGAAGTCGAATGGAACAACAAGGATCCCTTCTTCGACCGCGACCTGAACAACTTCCGCCTGCTCTTTGACCTGCGCGCCGTCAGCGTCGGTGTCATCCTGACCCGCGCGGATGAGTTGCAGGACATCTTTAATGATCTTGGCCGAGGGTCATCGTATGGAAACTCGACGACCCACATGTCAAAACTGCTGCCAAGGATCGAAGGCGGTGGCGGGGCGGGTTGCCCGCTTCTGGTCTTCGGCATCCGCAAATCGCTTTTCGTGGAGGATGAGGCATGACGACCGCCGCCGATGATCTGCTGGCCAGGGCAGGCAAGACGCGCTTTCAGACCGTCCTTGCCGATCCGCCCTGGCAGTTCCAGAACCGCACCGGCAAGATGGCGCCGGAACACAAGCGGCTGTCGCGCTATCCGACCATGGGCCTGCGCGAAATCTGCGACCTGCCGGTCGAGGCCATCGTCGCAGACACCGCCCATCTATACCTCTGGGTGCCGAACGCGCTGTTGCCCGAGGGGCTGAAGGTCATGGAAAACTGGGGGTTTTCCTACAAAAGCAACATCATCTGGTACAAGATCCGCAAGGATGGCGGGCCGGACCGGCGCGGGGTGGGCTTTTACTTCCGCAACGTGACCGAGGTGCTTCTGTTCGGGGTGCGCGGCAAGAACGCCCGCACGCTGAAACAGGGCCGCACACAGGAAAACATCATCTCGACGCAGAAGCGCGAACACAGCCGCAAGCCGGATGAACAATATGCCCTGATCGAAGGCTGCAGCAACGGCCCGCGGCTTGAGATGTTCGCCCGTGGCCCGCGTCTGGGCTGGACGGTCTGGGGCAATCAGGCCGACGAATACACCCCGACCTGGGACACCTACGCCAACCACTCGCAGGCCAATGTCGTGCCGCTGCCCAAGGCGCAGGGCAAGAGCTAGGCCGATTCGCCGGCATGGTTAACGGGTTGTCGTCTCTGCGCGCGTAGAGACGGAAGGAAGACGCAGGGAAGACGGGAAAAAGACGCCCCGATCCGCCGGAAATCCGCCGGTTAATCTTGCGTTCTCAGGTGGTTAGGCGCGCCCGGCCGAGGGCGACAGGGTGATCGGGTCAATGCCCAGCCCGCGCAGCGCGCCGGCCCATTTGCCGCCGTCATCCTCGCCAAAGACCAGCGCCGGTTCAGCCTCGGCGGTCAGCCAGTCGTTGCGGGCGATCTCACCCTCCAGCTGGCCCGGACCCCAGCCGGAATAGCCCAGCGCCAGCAGCGCGCGATGGGGGCCTTCGCCCCGCGCCAGGGCCTCCAGCACGTCCAGCGTGGCGGTCATGCCATAGCCGCCCTCGATCCGCATGGTGGCCGGCCCGCCTCGGTAGTCGCGCGAATGCAGCACGAATCCGCGCCCCCGTTCCACCGGCCCGCCGAAATGCACGCGGATGTCGCGGCCCTCGGGCGCGCGGGGAATATTCAGATGTTCCAACAGGTTGGCCAGCCGCACATCCTGCACCGGCTTGTTGATGATCAGCCCCATTGCGCCGTCATCGGAATGGGCGCAGATCAGGATCACGCTTCTGTCAAAGCGCGGGTCGCCCATGCCCGGCATGGCCACCAAGAGCTTACCCGTCAGGTCCATCGATTCGCCCCTTTCCGGCCTTCTCCTTCAAGATGGGGCCGTGGCGCGGTTGCCTCAAGTCCGGCTCTCGCCCAAAGTTGATTTCCTCTTCCCCGGTCCATGCCTATGTTGCAGGGCATGAAAGCCCTTGCCACCGCCCTGTGCCTTGCCCTTGCCGGTCCCGTCTCTGCCATGACGCAGGATGACGTGCTGTCAGCCACCTTCCTGCCCGGCTGGCGGATGGAGAACGGCAACCACATGGCCGCCCTGTCGCTGGCCCTGTCCCCGGGGTGGAAGACCTACTGGCGCGCGCCGGGTGAGGCGGGGATTCCCCCGGTTTTCGACTGGTCCGGATCGTCGAACATCCGGTCCGTGCGGTGGCACTGGCCCAGCCCTTCGGTCTTTCATTCCAACGGCTTGCAGACCGTCGGCTATCATGACGGGCTGGTCCTGCCGGTTGAGATCACGCCGGTTGATCCATCAGCCCCCGTGACCGTGAAGCTGCGCGTCGATCTGGGGGTCTGCAAGGATATCTGCATGCCCGCCGCGCTGAGTTTCGAAGGCACGCTGCCCGCCGGCAGTGGTGCCCCCGATGCCGCCATCCGCGCCGCGCTGCGCGACCGGCCGCAGGCGGGGGCCGAGGCCGGCCTGCGCGACATCACCTGCACGCTGGAACCCATCGCCGACGGGTTGCGCCTGACCGCGCGCATCGACCTGCCGTCGGCCGCCGCCGATGATGTGGTGGTGTTCGAAACCGCCAATCCCGGCGTCTGGGTGTCCGAGTCGATGACGGGCCGTCAGGGCGGAGTGCTGGTCTCGACCGCCGATCTGGTGCCCCCCGGCAAGGGCGGCTTCGCGCTGGACCGCCGCGGGGTGACGGTGACGGTCCTGGGCAAGGGCCGGGCGATTGAGATTTCGGGCTGCCCGGCGCCGTAAGGGGTTGGCAACAAAAGGTTTGCTTTTTGCCGTAGGGTGCCTGCTTGCACGCACCGTCCCATCCGGTCCGGGCGGAAAAGGAAACGCAGCGCGTTTCCCCGCCCGCAGCGACCAAGCCGCCACAAGACCGCCAGCCACGCGCAATGACAGAGGCCGGCGCCCGCCCCGGCGGGCGAGAAGCGCCCGCC
>JACZKR010000076.1 GCA_014859945.1 Paracoccaceae bacterium
GCACGGCTGCCCGCATTGGCGGGGGGCGAGGGCGGGCCGCACTCGCATGGAACGGACCCATGACCACGTTTGAAAGCCTCGGCCTTTCGCCGCGCCTCGTCAATGCCCTGAAGGCCACGACGCTGAAGACCCCCACCCCCATCCAGGCCCAGGCCATTCCCCATATCATGGAGGGCCGCGACCTGATGGGTCTGGCCCAGACCGGCACCGGCAAGACCGCCGCCTTCGGCCTGCCGCTGCTGCACCGGCTTCTGGACCTTGGCCACCCGCCGGGCCCCCGCAATGTGCGGGCGCTGATCCTGGCGCCGACGCGCGAGCTGGCCACCCAGATCAAGGACAATTTCGAAACCTTCACCAAGGGCACGGCGGTGAAGGTGATGATGGTGGTGGGCGGCGCCTCGCTGAACCGCCAGTCGATGGCGCTGGCGCGGGGGACCGATGTTCTGGTCGCGACGCCCGGCCGGCTGATCGACCTTCTGGAACGCGGCGATGTCAGCCTTGAAAAATGCGCCTATCTGGTGCTGGACGAGGCCGACCACATGCTGGACATGGGCTTCATCCACAGCCTGCGCAAGATCGCCAAGCATATCCCGCTGAAACGCCAGACGCTGCTGTTCTCGGCCACCATGCCGAAGGACATCGAGGAAATCGCCGACACCTATCTGCGCGATCCGGTGCGCGTGCAGGTGAACCCGCCGGGCAAACCGGCCGAGAAAGTCTCGCAAGGGGTGCATTTCATCCCCAACGGCGACAAGGCGAAGCTTCTGGAAACCTATCTGCAGAAGCATCCGGGCGAACAGGCGCTGGTGTTCTCGCGCACCAAGCACGGGGCGGACAAGCTGGCCAAGCTGCTGGCGCAATGGGGCTTCAAGGTGGGCGCCATCCACGGCAACCGCAGCCAGAACCAGCGTGACCGCATCCTGACCGAGTTCAAGGCCGGTGAGGTGGATGTGCTGGTGGCCACCGATGTGGCTGCCCGCGGCATCGACATTCCCACGGTCCGCCACGTCTATAACTACGACATGCCGAACGTGCCGGAAAACTACGTCCACCGCATCGGCCGCACCGCGCGGGCGGGGGCGGACGGATCTTCGGTGTCGTTCTGCGCGCCGGCCGAGATGGGTGAGCTGCAGGCGATCGAGAAGCTTCTGAAAAAGCCGCTGCCGGTTCTGGGCGGTGCGCCCTGGGCGGCCGATGTGGTGGCCGCGGCGCCGAAGCCCGGCCAGAACCGCGGCCA
>JACZKR010000077.1 GCA_014859945.1 Paracoccaceae bacterium
GCGCGGCCAGGTGCTGTGCAAGCCGAAGTCGGTGAACCCGCACACCAAGTTCGAAGCCGAAGCCTATATCCTGACCAAGGAAGAAGGCGGCCGCCACACCCCGTTCTTCGCGAACTACCGCCCGCAGTTCTACTTCCGCACCACGGACGTGACCGGCACGGTGAAGCTGCCGGAAGGCACGGAAATGGTGATGCCGGGCGACAACCTGAAGTTCGAGGTCGAACTGATCGCCCCGATCGCCATGGAAGAAAAGCTGCGCTTCGCCATCCGCGAAGGCGGCCGCACCGTCGGCGCCGGCGTCGTCTCCAAAATCATCGCCTGATCTCAGGCCGGCGAAAGCCGAAAGGGCCGCCTTCGGGCGGCCTTTTGCATTTTGCGGAAACCTCGGAAATTTCGTGTCGGGTCGCGCCGGATCGGCTATACTGGCGGCATTCAACTTGTCTGTTCCCGATCCGCCTTTCTTTCAGAGGAATTCCCAGATGGCCTACAATGCCAACAATGCCGTCATCTTCGCCACCGGCAAGTCCGGGCGCTATGGTGACGGGGAATGCTGGACCCTTGTCGAGGACGCCGTTGTCGGCGCCGGCGGCAAGTCGTCGCGCGTTCTGACCCCGAACTTCAGCGCAACCTCGTCCTATGTCTGGGGCACGGTGGTACAGCCCAGCGGCCTGCAGCCCGGCGACGTCTTGCAGTTCAGCAATTATTCCTGGACGCGGACGGTCGAGGTGGACGTGACCAACCCCGATGGCAGCGGCAGCGTCAACACCACCGATGCCCTGGAATCGCGCGGCTCGCCCCAGCATTCGGCGCTGGTGGTGCGGGTGATCGGGGGCGGCATGGTCGAGGTGGTCGAACAGAACATCCCCGGCGGCAGCGGACCGGTGCAGACGATCCAGCTTCTGCTGGTGGCGGGCGCGCCGACGGTGGTGACGACCCGGGTGATGAGCGCCGCCGGCGCGACCGTGACTGTTACAACCACCACTGACACCGTGCTGAACCCGCCGCGCTGCTACCGCCCGCAGGACGCCTGAGCGGCGGAGCTACGGCCCCGGCGGCAGGCCCACCAGCGCATCGGCTTCGGCGGTGACGGCATCAAGCGCCGCCGTCAGGCTGCGGCGGGCCTCTTCCAGGGCAGCGGTATCGCTGCGCCCGGGCACCTGACCATCCCAGGCGCGCAGCACCACCGCGCCAGGGCTGAAGGGCAGGGGGAACAGAAGCCTGTCCCATCCTGGCAGGCGCCGCTGTCGGCGGACCGAATTGGCCAGAAGGAAGATCGGGCGCCCGGTCGCCCGCGCCCAGTCCATCGGCGCGTCCTGAAGGATGCGCGCCGGGCCGCGGTGGCCGTCACCCGGCAGGCCGATGGAAAAGCCCTCACGCGTGACGGCGTTCAGGACCAGCCGGGCGGCGGTGCGGTTGGCGTCGCTGCCCGAAAGGCCGATCGGGCGCAGACCCATGCGGCGCTGCACTCCGGCCGAAATGCGGCCGTCGCGGTTGCGGGCGAACAGGTTCAGCACCGGAAAGGCGCGGCGGGGCAGGGTGGCCGATGCCATGGCCGAGCGGCTGTGCCAGAAGACCAGAACCACCGGGCCTTTCTCGCGTGCCGCGGCGAAAGCGGGGTCTTCGATCACGGTCCAGCGCGTCGTCATCCGGCAGAAGCGGGCATAGGCCGCGATCAGCGCCGAGGCGATGCTTTCGCCGGGGGAACTGCGCTCTCCGGGTTCGAATTCGGCCATCGCCCACACCTCTTGCCTTTGCGACTTCAAGCGGGTCGGCCCGGGGAATTCAAGCCCCATCGCAAGGGCGGAATATTCGCGCCCGACCCCCCTTGATTTCCGCCTGCCCTTGCCGTAACCCCCGGCACAGGCCTAGGGGTATAGCTCAGTTGGTAGAGCATCGGTCTCCAAAACCGAGGGTCGCGGGTTCAAGTCCTGCTGCCCCTGCCAGGCCTCATCCGATCAGATCCGCCTTCCGGCTTGAATTCGCCTGCGGGACCGCGTATCTCGCCCCCGACCCCATATGAGCGGAAAGCCATGGCTACCAAGACCAATCCCGTCCAGTTCATCCAGCAGGTCCGCGCCGAGGTTGCCAAGGTTTCCTGGCCGACCCGCCGCGAAGTCATGCTGACCACGGTGATGGTGTTCATCATGGCGGCGCTGACCTCGGCCTTCTTCGCGCTGGTCGATATGGCGATCCGGTTTGGCCTGCGGATGATCGTCGGCGCATAAGCCCGCCGGCGGAAGGCCCTTGAAATCACGGGCCGGGAAGGCTATCCCGCGCCCAACCGAAGGGAACCCGGCGCGCATCGATTCGAGATGCGCGCTGTTTTTTGTTCCCGGCGCGACGAAACGGGCGCAGGCCCGCAAGAAGGTGGAAGTGGCATGGCCAAGCGGTGGTATTCGGTAAGCGTCCTCTCGAACTTCGAGAAGAAGGTTGCCGAACAGATCAGGACGGCGGTTCAGGATGCCGGTCTCGAGGAAGAGATCGACGAGGTTCTGGTGCCGACCGAAGAAGTGATCGAGGTGCGCCGCGGCAAGAAGGTGACGTCCGAGCGGCGCTTCATGCCGGGTTATGTGCTGGTTCACATGGAAATGTCGAACCGCGGCTATCACCTGATTTCGTCCATCAACCGCGTCACCGGTTTCCTTGGCCCGCAAGGCAAGCCGATGCCGATGCGCGACGGTGAGGTGAACGCGATCCTGAACCGTGTCGAGGAAGGCCAGGAAGCCCCGCGCAACCTGATCCGCTTCGATGTGGGCGAGAAGGTCAAGGTTACCGACGGCCCCTTCGAGGGCTTTGACGGCATGGTCGAGGACGTGGATGAGGCGCACAGCCGCCTGAAGGTTTCCGTCTCGATCTTCGGGCGTGCGACGCCCGTGGAACTGGAATTCACCCAGGTGTCGAAAGGCATCTGAGTGCTTCGCGTGGGAGGCCGCCTACGGGTCAGGCCGGACCACTAAACCGCCCTTTCGGGGGCCGAGTGACAAGGAGATGGCCAGATGGCCAAGAAGATTATCGGCAGCCTCAAGCTGCAAGTGAAGGCCCAGCAGGCCAACCCGTCGCCGCCCGTCGGTCCGGCTCTGGGTCAGCGCGGTCTGAACATCATGGCCTTCGTGAAGGAATTCAACGCGAAGACCGCCGAAATCGCGCCGGGCACGCCGACGCCGGTCATCATCACCTACTACCAGGACAAGTCGTTCAGCCTTGAGCTGAAGACGCCGCCGGCCTCGTTCCTGATCAAGCAGGCCGCCGGTCTGCCGCCCGTGGGCAAACGCAACCGCGCCAAGGGCTCGACCAAGCCGGGCCGTGAGGTTGCGGGCACGATCACTGCGGCACAGGTCCGCAAGATCGCCGAAACCAAGATGAAGGACCTGAACGCCAACACCGTGGAAGCTGCGATGCAGATCATCCTCGGCTCGGCCAAGTCCTGCGGCATCGATGTGAAGGGCTGAGACCATGGCGAAAGTTGCAAAGCGCGTCGCGAAGGCGCAGGAACTGTTTGCGGGCAAGGCCGACCTGTCGGTTGAAGACGCCGTTGCCCTGATCAAGAAGGCCGCTTCGGCCAAGTTCGACGAAACCATCGAAATCGCGATGAACCTGGGTGTTGACCCGCGTCACGCCGACCAGATGGTGCGCGGCGTGGTCCAGCTGCCGAACGGCACCGGCAAGACCGTGCGCGTGGCCGTGTTCGCCCGTGGCGGCAAGGCTGACGAAGCCAAGGCTGCCGGCGCGGATATCGTGGGCGCCGAAGACCTGATGGAGCAGATCCAGCAGGGCAAGATCGACTTCGATCGCTGCATCGCCACCCCCGACATGATGCCGCTGGTCGGCCGTCTGGGTAAGATCCTTGGCCCGCGCAACCTGATGCCGAACCCCAAGGTCGGCACCGTGACGATGGACGTGGCTTCGGCCGTGACCAACGCCAAGGGCGGCGAAGTGCAGTTCAAGGTCGAAAAAGCCGGTGTCATCCATGCCGGTATCGGCAAGGTCTCGTTCACCGAGGACAAGCTGGCCCAGAACGTCCGCGCCTTCGTGGATGCCGTGTCGCGCGCCAAGCCCTCGGGTGCCAAGGGTGCCTACCTGAAGAAGGTCTCGCTTTCTTCGACCATGGGCCCGGGCGTGTCGGTCGACCTGTCGTCGGCGACCGCTGCCGGCTGATCCTTCGGCCACAAGTTACAGGAGCGGCCGCCTTCGGGCGGCCGTTTCCGTTGCGGGGGGGCCTGACGGCCGGTAGTCTTGCCGCAGGATTGCCGGAGCAAACCAGAATGCCCTCTGCCCCCCTTGCTCTGCCCGCCGACGCCCGGCTTCGTCCCGAACGTGACGGCCGGATTGCCCTGATATCGTGCTACTTCGGGGCGCATGAACCCTTCAATCCGGCGGCGGCGGCCAGTGACCAGCCGGGGGTTGAGGCTTTCGTCTTCACCGATCAGCCCGGTTTGGTTCCGGCGGACAGTGCGCGCGCGGTGGTTCTTGAACCCTCGCCCGACGGCCCGGCGATCCAGTCGCGGTTGCCGAAGCTGTGCCCGCATCTTTTTCTGACCGGGTTCGACTGGGTGATCTATGTCGACAACAACGCGCGGCTTCTGCATGCGCCGGCGCGGATCATCCACAAGGTCGGGAAAGAGCACCCCGACAAGCCCGCCGGCCGCTATCTGTTCCGCCACCGCCGCCGGGACTGCGCCTGGGATGAGGCGGATGAGTGTCTGGCCGCCGGCTACATGACGGCGGCGCAGCATGACCATGTCACCGCCGGGTTCGCCGAAGCGGGTTTTCCCCGTCAGGGCGGGCTTTATGCCAACACCGTGCTGATCCAGCGGATGGGCAGCGACGCGACGGACCGGATGAATGAGGCGTGGTTCGCCAGCCTTTCCAGCCATACCCGCCGCGATCAGGTGATGCTGCCCTTCCTTCTGTGGCGCGACCGGGTTCCGTTCCGGGTGCTGAAGCCCAAGGTCAAGGATTGGGCCGAATGGCCGGTCTTTTCCGGCAAGGCGCGTGAGCAGTTCCGCCGCGACCAACAGCGCGGCCACGCGGCCTTGTGATCCCGCGGGGGCTTGGAAACCGCCGCCCAAGCGGCTAACAAGCCCTTCGTGCCTGCCCGCGTGATTCGTCATGCGGGTCGTGCATGCTTTGTCCGAGACGGTGGGTGGCGCGCAAACGCCTTAATTTTCCTGCCTGAGATGGGGTACGAGACAATTTTCTCCGAGGCTTTCCTCGGGTGATCTGGCTCTCGGGACATCATCGTGGACCCGACCGTGGCGGGTGCAAACCCCTCACGAAACATGAGCCGGGGGGAAACCCCCACACTTGGAGTGAAACTGTGGATAGAGCCCAGAAAGAGAAAGTGGTCGAGGAACTCGGCCAGATCTTCGAAAGCTCTGGCGTCGTGGTGGTTGCCCACTACGCGGGTATGACGGTTGCACAGATGCAGGACCTGCGCGCGAAGATGCGCGAAGTTGGCGGGTCCGTCCGCGTTGCCAAGAACAAGCTCGCCAAGATCGCCCTTGAAGGGAAACCCGGCGTCAAGATGGGTGGCCTTCTCACGGGTATGACCGTGCTTACCTTCTCGGAAGACCCCGTGGCTGCTGCCAAGGTCGCCGAGGCCTATGCCAAGGGGAACGAAAAGTTCGTGATCCTTGGCGGGACCATGGGTGGCGAGGTTCTGGATCCGGCCGGTGTGAAAACCGTGGCCTCCATGCCGTCGCGCGAAGAGCTTATCGCTCAGATCGTGTCGTGCATCGGTGCGCCCGCGTCGAACATTGCCGGTGCCATTGGCGCGCCTGCTGCAAACATCGCTGGCATTCTCAAGACCATCGAGGAAAAGGCCGCGGCCTGATCCTGCCCGTGTGGAAATCCCGCACGTTGGACCCCATCTTAACCTTACGGAACTGAAAAAATGGCTGATCTGAACAAACTCGCCGAAGAGATCGTTGGTCTGACCCTCCTGCAGGCTCAGGAACTGAAGACCATCCTGAAGGACAAGTACGGCATCGAGCCCGCCGCTGGCGGCGCTGTGATGGTTGCTGGTCCGGCTGCCGGTGGCGCTGCCGCTGCTGCCGAAGAAGAGAAGACCGAATTCGACGTCGTCCTGACCGACGCCGGCGCCAACAAGATCAACGTGATCAAGGAAGTGCGCGCGATCACCGGCCTGGGCCTGAAAGAAGCCAAGGACCTGGTGGAAGCCGGCGGCAAGGTGAAGGAAGGCGCTTCGAAGGCTGACGCCGAAGCGATGAAGAAGAAGCTCGAAGAGGCTGGCGCCAAGGTCGAGCTGAAGTAATCGGTCCGGGTGCGTTCCGCGCCCTGACAACGGATTGCTGGCTGGGTCGGGGTCTTTCCCCGGCCCAGCCAAGCGCGTCTTGGAAGGGGCTTTTGCGAAAGCCGGTTCCAAGGCGCGGTGAAAGGCTCGGGAGCCGTCTGACGGGACAGACGGCAGGTATGGAGCCACCACCCCCTCTCGCCAGACGGCGCGCTTCCGTGACCCGACGGAAGGCAGTGCCGGCGAAAAGATGAAAGGTAACGACGAGCATGGCTCAAGCTTACGTTGGCCAGAAGCGGATCCGCCGGTATTTCGGCAAGATCCGTGAGGTGCTGGACCTGCCGAACCTGATCGAGGTTCAGAAATCCTCCTACGACCTGTTCCTGCGTTCGGGCGATGGCCTGAAGCCGGCGGACGGCGAGGGGATCCAGGGCACCTTCCAGTCGGTCTTCCCGATCAAGGACTTCAACGAGACCGCCGTGCTTGAATTCGTCAAGTACGAGCTTGAGAAGCCGAAGTACGACGTCGACGAATGCATGCAGCGCGATCTGACCTATGCGGCGCCCCTGAAGGTGACGCTGCGTCTGATCGTGTTCGATGTCGATGAAACCACCGGCGCCCGGTCGGTCAAGGACATCAAGGAACAGGACGTCTACATGGGCGACATGCCCCTGATGACCTCGAACGGCACGTTCATCGTGAACGGGACCGAGCGGGTGATCGTCAGCCAGATGCACCGTTCGCCCGGCGTGTTCTTTGACCACGACAAGGGCAAGACCCATTCCTCGGGCAAGCTTCTGTTCGCCTGCCGCATCATCCCGTACCGCGGCAGCTGGCTGGACTTTGAATTCGACGCCAAGGACATCGTGTTCGCCCGTATCGACCGCCGCCGGAAGCTTCCGGTGACGACGCTGCTCTATGCCCTTGGCATGGATCAGGAAGGCATCATGGATGCCTATTACGAGACGATCAGCTTCAAGTATGTGAAGAACAAGGGCTGGGTCACCAAGTTCTTCCCGCAGCGCGTTTCGGGCACCCGTCCGTCCTATGATCTGGTCGATGCCGCCACCGGCGAGGTGATCCTCAAGGCCGGCGAAAAGGCCACGCCGCGGATGGTGAAGAAGTGGCGCGACGAAGGTCAGGTCACCGACCTTCTGGTGCCGTTTGATCACATCCTGGGCCGCTATGTGGCGAAGGACATCATCAACGAGGAAACCGGCGAGATCTGGGTCGAAGCCGGCGACGAACTGACGATGGACTACGACCGCGACGGCGAGCCGAAGGGCGGCACTGTCAAGCTGCTCTTGGATCAGGGCATCACCGAGATTCCGGTGCTGGACATCGACAACGTCAACGTCGGTCCCTACATCCGCAACACCATGGCGGCAGACAAGAACATGGGCCGGGATACCGCGCTTATGGATATCTACCGCGTCATGCGCCCGGGCGAACCGCCGACCGTGGAAGCGGCCAGCCAGCTTTTCGACACGCTGTTCTTCGATAGCGAGCGCTATGACCTGTCGGCCGTCGGCCGCGTCAAGATGAACATGCGCCTTGATCTGGGCAAGCCCGACACCCAGCGCACGCTGGACCGCGACGACATCATCGCCTGCATCAAGGCGCTGACCGAACTGCGCGACGGCAAGGGCGAGATCGACGACATCGACCACCTCGGCAACCGCCGCGTCCGGTCGGTCGGCGAACTGATGGAGAACCAGTACCGCGTCGGCCTGCTGCGAATGGAGCGCGCGATCAAGGAACGCATGTCGTCGGTGGAAATCGACACGATCATGCCGCAGGACCTGATCAACGCGAAGCCCGCTGCTGCGGCTGTGCGTGAATTCTTCGGCTCGTCGCAGCTGTCGCAGTTCATGGACCAGACCAACCCGCTGTCGGAAGTCACCCACAAGCGCCGTCTTTCGGCCCTTGGGCCGGGCGGTCTGACCCGTGAGCGTGCGGGCTTTGAAGTGCGTGACGTTCACCCGACCCACTACGGCCGGATGTGCCCGATCGAGACGCCGGAAGGTCAGAACATCGGTCTGATCAACTCGCTGGCCACTTTCGCCCGCGTGAACAAGTACGGCTTCATCGAGACCCCGTACCGCAAGGTCATCGACGGCAAGGTTACCGACGACGTGATCTACATGTCGGCGACCGAGGAAATGCGGCACACCGTGGCGCAGGCCAACGCGAGCCAGGATGTCGAAGGCCGCTTTACCGACGACCTGATTTCGTCGCGCAAAGCGGGCGAGTTCATGCTGAACCCGCCGGATGCCATCGACCTGATCGACGTGTCGCCGAAGCAGCTGGTTTCGGTTGCGGCCTCGCTGATCCCGTTCCTGGAAAATGACGACGCCAACCGCGCCCTCATGGGTTCGAACATGCAGCGTCAGGCGGTTCCGCTCTTGCAATCCGACGCGCCCTTCGTGGGCACGGGGATTGAAGCGGTTGTGGCGCGCGACAGTGGCGCGGCCATCATGGCCCGCCGCGCCGGCGTGATCGACCAGGTGGACGCGCAGCGGATCGTTATCCGCGCGACCGAGATGCTGGAACCCGGTGAGCCGGGCGTGGACATCTATCGTCTGCGCAAGTTCAAGCGCTCGAACCAGTCGTCCTGCATCAACCAGCGTCCGCTGGTGAAGGTGGGTGACCGCGTGGCGCGTGGCGAGGTGGTGGCCGACGGCCCCTGCACCGACATGGGCGAACTGGCCCTTGGCCGGAACGTGATCGTGGCCTTCATGCCGTGGAACGGCTACAACTATGAAGACTCGATCCTGATCTCGGAACGCATCCTGCGCGACGACGTCTTCACCTCGATCCACATCGAGGAATACGAAGTCGCCGCCCGCGATACGAAGCTCGGCCCGGAAGAAATCACCCGCGACATTCCGAATGTGGGTGAAGAGGCGCTGCGCAACCTTGATGAGGCCGGCATCGTCTATATCGGCGCCGAAGTGCAGCCGGGCGACATCCTTGTGGGCAAGATCACCCCCAAGGGCGAAAGCCCGATGACGCCGGAAGAAAAGCTTCTGCGCGCCATCTTCGGCGAAAAGGCCTCGGACGTCCGCGACACCTCGCTGCGGCTGCCCCCGGGCGCCTATGGCACCATCGTGGAAGTACGGGTGTTCAACCGTCACGGCGTCGACAAGGACGAGCGCGCGCTGCAAATCGAGCGCGAGGAAGTCGAACGTCTGGCGCGTGACCGCGACGACGAGCTGGCAATCCTTGAGCGCAACATCTACGCGCGCCTGAAGTCGCTGATCATGGGCAAGGTGGCCGTCAAGGGTCCGAAGGGCGTCAAGTCCGGCTCGACCATCGACGACGAACTGCTGGGCACGCTGAGCCGTGGCCAGTGGTGGCAGCTTGCCCTTGGCGAAGAGGCCGAAGCCAAGGAAGTCGAAGCCCTGCACGACCAGTTCGAAGCGCAGCGTCGTGCCCTTGATCACCGGTTCGAAGACAAGGTGGAAAAGGTCCGCCGCGGCGACGACCTGCCTCCGGGCGTGATGAAGATGGTCAAGGTTTTTGTCGCGGTGAAGCGCAAGCTGCAGCCGGGCGACAAGATGGCCGGCCGTCACGGCAACAAGGGCGTCATCTCGAAGGTCGTGCCGATGGAGGACATGCCCTTCCTGGCCGACGGCACCCCGGTTGACCTGGTGCTGAACCCGCTGGGCGTGCCGAGCCGGATGAACGTCGGGCAGATCCTCGAAACCCACATGGGCTGGGCCGCGCGCGGTCTGGGCCTGCGGATCGACGAGGCGCTGAAAGAGTACCGCCGTTCGGGTGACCTGACCCCGGTGCGCGAAGCCATGCGTCTGGCCTATGGTGACGAAACCTATGACGAGGCCTTCTCGGGCCGCGACGAAGGTGAGTTCCTTGAGCTGGCGGGCAACGTGACCAAGGGCGTGCCGATCGCGACCCCGGTCTTCGACGGTGCCAAGGAAGCCGATGTCAACGACGCGCTGAAGCGCGCGGGCTTTGACACCTCGGGTCAGTCGGTGGTCTTCGACGGCCGCACGGGTGAGCAGTTCCAGCGCAAGGTGACGGTGGGCGTGAAGTACATGCTCAAGCTGCACCACCTTGTTGATGACAAGCTGCACGCACGTTCGACCGGGCCGTACTCGCTGGTCACCCAGCAGCCGCTGGGTGGTAAGGCGCAGTTCGGTGGTCAGCGTCTGGGGGAAATGGAAGTCTGGGCTCTGGAAGCCTATGGCGCCGCCTATACCCTGCAGGAAATGCTGACGGTGAAGTCGGACGACGTCGCTGGCCGGACCAAGGTTTACGAAAGCATCGTCAAGGGCGAGGACAACTTCGAAGCGGGCGTTCCCGAGAGCTTCAACGTTCTTGTGAAGGAAGTCCGCGGCCTTGGCCTGAACATGGAACTCCTGGATGCGGAGGAGGAATAGGAACGGGTTTTCGACGAAAACCCGGGACTCCTGATTTTCGACGAAAATCAGGGGTCTTCCCCCTCTGAACGCAGCCCTTTGATTGGGAAGATGAAATGAACCAGGAACTCTCGACCAACCCGTTCAACCCGGTTGCTCCTGTCAAGACCTTCGACGAGATCAAGATCTCGCTGGCTTCGCCCGAGCGGATCCTGTCTTGGTCCTATGGCGAGATCAAGAAGCCGGAAACCATCAACTACCGGACCTTCAAGCCCGAGCGCGACGGCCTGTTCTGCGCCCGTATCTTCGGGCCGATCAAGGACTACGAATGCCTCTGCGGCAAGTACAAGCGCATGAAGTATCGCGGCGTCGTCTGCGAGAAATGCGGTGTGGAAGTCACGCTGCAGAAGGTGCGGCGCGAGCGCATGGGCCATATCGAACTGGCCGCCCCCGTTGCGCATATCTGGTTCCTCAAGTCGCTGCCCTCGCGCATCGGCCTGATGCTGGACATGACGCTGCGCGACCTTGAGCGCATCCTCTACTTCGAAAACTATGTCGTCATCGAGCCGGGTCTGACCGATCTGACCTATGGCCAGCTGATGACCGAGGAAGAATACCTCGACGCGCAGGACCAGTATGGCGCCGACGCCTTCACCGCCAACATCGGCGCCGAGGCGATCCGCGAGATGCTGGCGGCGATCGACCTTGATCAGACCGCCGAAACCCTGCGCGAAGAGCTGAAGGAAGCCACGGGCGAACTGAAGCCGAAGAAGATCATCAAGCGGCTGAAGATCGTTGAATCCTTCCTCGAGTCGGGCAACCGGCCCGAGTGGATGGTGCTGACCGTTCTTCCGGTGATCCCGCCGGAACTGCGCCCGCTGGTCCCGCTGGACGGCGGCCGCTTTGCCACGTCGGACCTCAACGACCTGTATCGCCGCGTCATCAACCGCAACAACCGCCTGAAGCGCCTGATCGAGCTTCGTGCGCCCGACATCATCGTGCGCAACGAAAAGCGGATGCTGCAGGAAGCGGTTGATGCCCTCTTCGACAACGGCCGTCGCGGCCGCGTCATCACGGGCACCAACAAGCGCCCGCTGAAGTCGCTGTCCGACATGCTGAAGGGCAAGCAGGGCCGGTTCCGCCAGAACCTGCTGGGTAAGCGGGTGGACTTCTCGGGCCGTTCGGTCATCGTGACCGGGCCGGAACTGAAGCTGCACCAGTGCGGGCTGCCGAAGAAGATGGCGCTGGAGCTGTTCAAGCCGTTCATCTATTCGCGGCTTGAGGCGAAGGGCCTTTCCTCGACCGTCAAGCAAGCCAAGAAGCTGGTCGAGAAGGAACGTCCCGAGGTCTGGGATATCCTGGATGAAGTCATCCGCGAACACCCCGTGCTTCTGAACCGCGCGCCGACGCTGCACCGTCTGGGCATCCAGGCGTTTGAACCGATCCTGATCGAAGGCAAGGCGATCCAGCTTCACCCGCTGGTCTGCTCGGCCTTCAACGCCGACTTCGACGGCGACCAGATGGCCGTACACATTCCGCTGAGCATCGAAGCGCAGATGGAAGCCCGCACGCTGATGCTGGCGTCCAACAACGTGCTGTTCCCGGCCAACGGCGAACCGTCGATCGTGCCTTCGCAAGACGTCGTGCTGGGCCTGTACTACGCCACCCGCGAGCGCATCAACGGCCGTGGCGAAGGCATGGTCTTCGCCGACATGCAGGAACTGCAGCGAGCGCTGGACAACGGCGTGGTCGAGGTCACGGCCAAGATCAGCGTGCGCCTGACCGAGTGGGTCAAGGACAAGGACAGCGGCGAGTTCGAGCCGGTGACCTCGCTCGTGGCCACCACGGTGGGCCGCGCGCTGCTGTCGGAGATCCTGCCCAAGGGACTGCCGTTCAGCAACATCAACAAGGCGCTGAAGAAGAAGGAGATCTCGCGCCTGATCAACGTGTCTTTCCGCAAGTGCGGCCTCAAGGACACCGTGATCTTCGCCGACAAGCTGCTGCAAAGCGGTTTCAAGCTGGCCACGCGTGCCGGCATCTCGATCTCCATCGACGACATGCTGGTGCCCAAGGAAAAGCCGGGCCTGATCGAGCGCGCCGAGAAGGAAGTCAAGGAAATCGAGCAGCAGTACGTTTCGGGCCTGGTGACCGCCGGCGAGCGCTACAACAAGGTCGTCGACATCTGGGGCAAGACCGGCGACGAGGTGGGCAAGGTCATGATGGCCCAGCTCTCCAAGGAAAAGGTCATCGACCGCCACGGCAAGAAGGTCGACCAGGAGTCGTTCAACTCCATTTACATGATGGCCGACTCCGGCGCCCGCGGTTCGGCGGCGCAGATCCGCCAGCTCGCCGGCATGCGCGGCCTGATGGCCAAGCCCGACGGCTCGATCATCGAGACACCGATCACGGCCAACTTCCGCGAAGGTCTGAACGTCCTGCAGTACTTCATCTCCACCCACGGCGCCCGCAAGGGCCTGGCCGACACGGCGCTGAAGACCGCCAACTCGGGCTACCTGACGCGCCGCCTGGTCGACGTGACGCAGGACCTGGTCGTCATCGAGAACGACTGCGGCACCCAGAACGGCATGAACCGCCGGGCGCTGGTCGAAGGCGGCGAAGTCATCGAGAGCCTGCGCGACCGCATCCTCGGCCGTGTCACGGCTGTCGAGGTGCTGCACCCGGAGTCGCAGGAAGTCATGCTGCCGGCCGGCGAGATGCTCGACGAGGACACCATCGACGTGCTCGAAGCTGCCGGTGTCGACGAGGTCAAGGTCCGCACCGCGCTGACCTGCGACACGCGTTTCGGCATCTGCGCCAAGTGCTACGGCCGCGACCTCGGCCGCGGCGGCCTGGTCAACGTCGGCGAAGCCATCGGCGTCATCGCCGCGCAGTCGATCGGCGAGCCCGGCACGCAGCTCACGATGCGCACCTTCCACATCGGCGGTGCGGCCTCGCGCGCCGCGGTGGCCAGCAGCATCGACGCCAAGAGCGACGGCGTCATCGGCTTCAACGCCACCATGCGCTATGTGACCAACGGCAAGGGCGTGCTGGTGGTGATCTCACGTTCCGGCGAAATCATCATCAGCGACCAGCACGGCCGCGAGCGCGAGCGCCACAAGCTGCCCTACGGTGCCACGCTCAACATCAAGCCCGACCAGGTCGTCAAGGCCGGCACCGTGCTGGCCAACTGGGACCCGCTGACGCGCCCCATCATCACCGAATTCGCGGGTCGCGCGAAGTTCGAAAACGTCGAGGAAGGCAACACCGTCGCCAAGCAGGTGGACGAGGTCACCGGCCTGTCGACGCTGGTGGTGATCGACCCCAAGCGCCGCGGCGTCGTCAAGGTGGTGCGGCCGCAGGTCAAGCTGCTCGACGCTGCCGGCAACGAGGTCAAGATCCCCGGCACCGACCACTCGGTGACGATCGGCTTCCCGGTCGGCGCGCTGATCCAGGTGCGCGACGGCCAGGACCTGGCGCCCGGCGAAGTGCTGGCGCGCATCCCGATGGAAGGCCAGAAGACGCGCGACATCACCGGCGGCCTACCCAGGGTGGCCGAGCTCTTCGAGGCGCGCAGCCCGAAGGACGTCGGCACGCTGGCCGAGATCACCGGCACGGTGTCCTTCGGCAAGGAGACCAAGGGCAAGAACCGGCTCCAGATCACCGCCCCCGAAGGCACGGTCCACGAAGAGCTGGTGGCCAAGGAGAAGAACATCCTGGTGCACGAAGGCCAGGTGGTCAACCGCGGCGAACTGGTGGTCGACGGCTCGGCCGACCCGCAGGACATCCTGCGCCTGCTGGGCATCGAGGAACTGGCGCGCTACATCGTCGACGAGGTGCAGGACGTCTACCGCCTGCAGGGTGTGAAGATCAACGACAAGCACATCGAGGTCATCGTGCGCCAGATGCTGCGCCGTGTGCAGATCGTCAGCGTGGGCGACAGCGGCTACATCGCCGGCGAACAGGTCGAGCGCTCGGAGTTTCTGAACACCAATGAGCGGCTGCGCAGGGAAGACAAGATCCCGGCCACCCATGCCGATATCCTGCTGGGCATCACCAAGGCCAGCTTGTCGACGGACTCGTTCATCAGCGCGGCGTCCTTCCAGGAAACCACGCGGGTGCTCACCGAAGCGGCGATCATGGGCAAGCGCGACGAGTTGCGCGGGCTGAAGGAGAACGTCATCGTCGGCCGCCTGATCCCCGCGGGCACCGGCATGGCCTTCCACGAGGCGCGCAAGGCCAAGGAGGCGATGGACGACACCGAGCGCCGCGCCATCGCGCTGCAGGAGGCCGAGGAACTGGCCGCCGTGCAGATGGCGCAGGTCGATGCCGCTACGGCGGCAGCGGCGGGCAGCGAGACAGCGGAATAGGCCGCATCGCGTTGCGCACCTCGAGGGGCGGCTTCGGCCGCCTCTTCCTTTTTCCTACGCGGGTGTGTCGGTGTCGCGCCACTCCGCGGGTCGCACGATGTGCAAGCCGTGGCCGAGTGCCTTGCGGCGCAGTTTGAGCAGGGCGCGGTCACGCGTCACCAGCCAGATCGCGCGATGGGTCAGTGCGGCGTCGACGAAGATCTGGTCGTCGGGGTCGCTGCAAGTCAGGCGCGGCGCAAACGGCATCACCGGGTCTGGCCACGAAACGGTTTGATGATCGAAAAAAGTGAGTGCACGCTCAGCGTCATGAGACCAGTGCGCAAGGGATGGATGCCACAGCATGTGTTGCAGCTCGGTGCGCATCTGCGGTGTGGTCAGCCAGCGCAGCCGCCCGGCAAGGACCGCCTGCAGCAGCGGCCTTGCCGCAGCATCGCGAAAGACGAGCCAGTCCAGCACCACCTGCGTGTCGGCCACGAGTAAGGGCGCCGTGTCTCGCGTGGCGCCGCGGTGCACGCTGTTCACAAGGGTCGCTTGCTGCCTGGCATCGTGCGGAATATAATAGAAAGCTTTTCGGCAACATTTGCCGCGCAGCCTGTGCTCCGGACGCGATCCAGCGCCGGGCCGAAGGCCGCGCCAGACCCGTCGTCGAGCATGTGATTTCAAGGCGCGGAGGCCACATTCATGGCCCCGGCAGCCACCAACGGAAACCTACGGTCCTATGCCTACCATCAACCAGCTCGTGCGCCACGGCCGCCAGGTCGAAGCCGTGAAATCCAAGTCGCCGGCGATGCAGAACTGCCCGCAGCGCCGCGGCGTCTGCACCCGTGTCTACACCACGACGCCCAAGAAGCCGAACTCGGCCTTGCGCAAGGTCGCCAAGGTGCGCCTGACGAACGGCTTCGAGATCATCTCCTACATCGGCGGTGAAGGCCACAACCTGCAGGAACACAGCGTCGTGCTGGTGCGCGGCGGCCGGGTCAAGGACCTGCCGGGCGTGCGCTACCACATCGTGCGCGGCTCGCTCGACCTCCAGGGCGTCAAGGACCGCAAGCAGTCCCGCTCCAAGTACGGCGCCAAGCGCCCGAAGAAGGCGTAACGCTACGCCAGCAGCAAAGCCGGCCTGAAGGCCGGCCACAAGTGCGGCAGGCGCCCCTGGTGCCAGCCGAGTAAGTGAAGGGCCGTGGATGGCCCTTCGCGGCGCGGGCCGCAAGGCCCGCGCCAACTGAAGCCATCAAAGGAAGAGTGTCATGCCACGTCGCCGCGAAGTCCCCAAACGCGAGATCCTGCCCGACCCCAAGTTCGGGTCCATCGATCTGTCCAAGTTCATGAACGTCATCATGGAGTCGGGCAAGAAAGCGGTGGCCGAGGCCATCATCTACGGCGCGCTCGAGCAGGTCGAGAAGAAGGCCGGCAAGGATCCGCTCGAGATCTTCATGGTCGCACTGAACAACATCAAGCCGATGGTCGAGGTCAAGTCGCGGCGCGTTGGCGGCGCCAACTACCAGGTGCCGGTGGAAGTGCGCCCGGTGCGCCGCCAGGCGCTGGCGATGCGCTGGCTCAAGGAATCGGCGCGCAAGCGCGGCGAAAAGTCGATGGCTGCACGCCTGGCCAATGAGCTGCTGGAAGCCAGCGAAGGCCGCGGCGGCGCAATGAAGAAGCGCGACGAAGTGCACCGCATGGCCGAGGCGAACAAGGCCTTCTCGCACTTCCGCTTCTGAGTCACGGCTCCCGGCCGCCTCTACGGGTTATCACCAGCCCGGAGGCGGCCCCTGCTTTTGGAGATAGATCATGGCCCGCAAGACCCCCATCGAGCGCTACCGCAACATCGGTATCAGCGCCCACATCGATGCCGGCAAGACCACCACCACCGAGCGCATCCTGTTCTACACGGGTGTCAACCACAAGATCGGTGAGGTGCACGATGGCGCCGCCACGATGGACTGGATGGAGCAGGAGCAGGAGCGGGGCATCACCATCACCTCGGCGGCCACCACCTGCTTCTGGAAGGGCATGGACTTTTCCCATCCCGAGCACCGCATCAACATCATCGACACGCCGGGCCACGTCGACTTCACCATCGAAGTCGAGCGCTCGATGCGCGTGCTCGACGGCGCCTGCATGGTGTACTGCGCCGTGGGCGGCGTGCAGCCGCAGTCCGAGACCGTCTGGCGCCAGGCCAACAAGTACAAGGTGCCGCGGCTGGCCTTCGTCAACAAGATGGACCGCACCGGCGCCAACTTCTACAAGGTCTACGACCAGATGAAGGCGCGGCTGAAGGCCAACCCGGTGCCGGTGGTGCTGCCGATCGGCGCCGAGGAGAACTTCACCGGCGTCATCGACCTCACCGTCATGAAGGCGATCATCTGGGACGAAGCCTCGCAGGGCATGAAGTTCGAGTACCAGGAGATCCCCGCCGAGCTCTTGGCCGAAGCGCAGAAGTGGCGCGAGAACATGGTCGAGGCCGCCGCCGAAGCCAGCGAAGAGCTGATGAACAAGTACCTGGAGACGGGCGAACTGACGTACGCCGAGGTCATGCAGGGCCTGCGCATGCGCACGATCGCGGCCGAGATCCAGCCCATGCTGTGCGGCACCGCGTTCAAGAACAAGGGCGTGCAGCGCATGCTGGACGCCGTGATCGACTTCATGCCCTCGCCGATCGACGTGCCACCCGTGCCGGGCACCGACGACGACGACAAGGAGACGTCGCGCCGCCCCGACGACAACGAGAAGTTCGCCGCGCTCGCCTTCAAGCTGATGACCGACCCCTATGTCGGCCAGTTGACCTTCGTGCGCGTGTACTCCGGCGTGCTGAAGTCGGGCGACTCGGTCTACAACCCGATCCGCGGCAAGAAGGAACGCATCGGCCGCATCCTGCAGATGCACGCCAACCAGCGCGAGGAGATCAAGGAGATCCTGGCCGGCGACATCGCTGCCTGCGTCGGTCTGAAGGACGTCACCACGGGCGAAACGCTGTGCGACCCGGACGCGATCATCACGCTGGAAAAGATGGTCTTCCCCGAGCCCGTCATCAGCCAGGCCGTCGAGCCCAGGACCAAGGCCGATCAGGAGAAGATGGGTGTCGCGCTGGGCCGTCTGGCGCAGGAAGACCCGTCGTTCCGCGTGCGCACCGACGAAGAGAGTGGCCAGACCATCATCTCCGGCATGGGCGAGCTGCACCTGGAGATCATCGTCGACCGCATGAAGCGCGAGTTCGGCGTCGAGGCCAACGTCGGCAAGCCGCAGGTGGCCTACCGCGAGACCATCCGCAAGGCGGTGTCCGACGTCGAAGGCAAGTTCGTGCGCCAGTCCGGCGGCAAGGGCCAGTACGGCCACGTCGTGCTGAAGATCGAGCCGCAGGAGCCGGGCAAGGGCTTCGAGTTCGTCGACGCCATCAAGGGCGGCGTGGTGCCGCGCGAGTTCATCCCGGCGGTGCGCAAGGGCGTCGAAGACACGCTGCCCAACGGCGTGCTCGCCGGCTACCCGGTGGTCGATGTGAAGGTCACGCTGACCTTCGGTTCCTACCACGAGGTGGACTCGAACGAGAACGCCTTCAAGATGGCGGCGTCGATGGGCTTCAAGGACGGCTGCCGCAAGGCCAGCCCGGTGATCCTGGAGCCGATGATGGCGGTGGAAGTCGAGACGCCCGAAGACTACGCCGGCAACGTGATGGGCGACCTGTCCTCACGCCGCGGCATGGTGCAGGGCATGGACGACATGCCCGGTGGCGGCAAGGTCATCAAGGCCGAGGTGCCGCTGTCCGAGATGTTCGGCTACTCGACCACGCTGCGCAGCATGAGTCAGGGCCGCGCGACCTACACCATGGAGTTCAAGCACTACTCCGAGGCGCCCAAGAACGTGGCCGACGCCATCATCACCGCGCGCGGCAAGTAAGCAGATCGGTCTTCGGCAGGTTGCCGCGTGTTGCCAGTGGCACGCGAATCAGCAACCCGCCGGAAACCTTAAACCCACCACTGGCATCGCTCTTTATGCGGAGATTCTGAAATGGCAAAAAGCAAGTTCGAACGCACCAAGCCGCACGTCAACGTGGGCACGATCGGCCACGTCGACCACGGCAAGACGACGCTGACGGCGGCGATCACCTCGGTGCTGGCGGCCAAGTTCGGCGGCGAGGCCAAGGCCTAC